>JAMPKV010000034.1 GCA_039962225.1 Microcoleus sp. AS-A8 | reverse complement strand
GGCTTAAGTTATCGTGACTCACACCAAGCCTGATGACACAGGCTATTCTAAAGTTTACCCCTAGTTGTCACCCCACTCTAGACTGGTGGGTTATTTCTGCCGCGCTGCACTAGTAACTGCGGCAAAGCTGCCGGAACTGGAATACTCGTCCGCTTTGACTCCACAACCAAAATCCAAAGTTGCTCCTGTACGACTAGCACATTGATAAAACCGCGAATTGTTTCTTCAGGATCGTCCAGTTCTAGTGCAATACCGTAAGGCGAACGAATGCGGAAGGGTGGATCGAGAAAACCTGCAAGTTCCAAGAGTGGCGAAACCACCACAAGGTTAATCGTACCCTCCAACAACAAACCATCGAAGCGATGGTAATCATAGCGTTGTTTAATGCGTTCGATGCCAGCCTGTTCCCGCTCATCGAGTTCAGGTAAATCTTCAACCCACTCCCTGAAAAAGCCCTCATTGTCAGCCTGACGCAAATTACAGCGAACTTGAAGATCGCTTAAGCTCTTGATAGCGTCAGTAATTCCTACACCAGTAACCATCTGCTGCTACCTACTTGCTGCCCTTAGTCTAGCAATGAGCGATCGCATCGCCGATGAGGCGATCCGTGTGAAGTGTGTCTATCAATTGCATACGATCATCTTAGAGTCCTGTGTGCAATGCTCATCCGAGGACGGCAATAACCCGTTAGGAAGGCGGGAACACCGATCCTGCGGTAGGCAAGTAACTTTTTACAATGGCGTTAGTTAAAGAAATTATCTATCTATTGAAGAGTAACCAGACAATTCATCATGCAACCCACTAATCCTAATCAATTTACAGAAAAAGCCTGGGAAGCCATAGCACGTACCCCAGATATTGCCAAAGCCACTCAACAACAACAGCTTGAAAGCGAACATTTGCTCAAAGCGCTGTTGGAGCAAGATGGACTTGCCAATAGCATTTTTAATAAACTTGAAGTGCCCGTGCAGCGAGTGCGTGAGGCAACGGAAAGCTTTATCCAGCGACAGCCTAAGGTTTCTGGCAGTAGTGGCTCCGTCTATCTCGGACGCAGCGTGGATACCCTCTTAGATCGAGCAGAGTCTTATCGCAAAGACTACAAAGATGAGTTCATCTCGATCGAGCATCTGATCCTGGCGTATCTTAAAGACGATCGCTTTGGTAAAGGCTTATTCCAAGAATTTAAACTAGATGAGAAAAAGCTCAAGAACGCGATTGACCAAATTCGAGGGAACCAAAAAGTGACCGACCAAAACCCAGAAGGCAAATACGAAGCACTGGAAAAATATGGACGTGACTTGACTCAAGCGGCTCGTGAAGGGAAACTTGACCCCGTGATTGGGCGGGATGATGAGATTCGCCGCACCATACAGATTCTCTCACGCCGCACCAAAAATAATCCAGTGCTGATTGGGGAACCTGGGGTTGGTAAAACTGCGATCGCAGAAGGGTTGGCGCAGCGGATTGTGGCTGGTGATGTGCCCGAATCTCTCAAAGACCGTAAATTAATTGCCCTAGATATGGGTGCACTCATTGCGGGTGCTAAGTTCCGGGGCGAATTTGAAGAACGTCTGAAAGCGGTACTCAAAGAAGTCACCGACTCTCGCGGTCAACTTATCCTATTTATTGATGAAATCCACACCGTTGTCGGTGCCGGTGCCACTCAAGGCGCGATGGATGCAGGCAACTTGCTCAAACCCATGTTGGCGCGAGGTGAGTTGCGATGTATTGGTGCCACCACCCTGGATGAGTACCGCAAGTACATCGAGAAAGATGCAGCATTGGAACGTCGATTCCAGCAGGTTTATGTGGATCAACCCAGTGTAGAAGATACGATCTCGATTCTGCGGGGACTCAAAGAGCGTTATGAACTGCACCACGGGGTGAAGATTTCGGATAGTTCGCTAGTTGCCGCCGCCACGTTATCGACTCGATATATTAGCGATCGCTTCCTCCCGGATAAAGCGATTGACTTAGTCGATGAAGCGGCAGCACGGCTGAAAATGGAGATTACCTCCAAGCCGGAAGAACTCGATGAAATTAACCGCAAAATCCTCCAGTTGGAAATGGAACGGTTATCGCTGCAAAAAGAAAGCGATCGCGCCTCTGTTGAACGCCTGGAACGATTGGAAAAAGAACTCGCCAACCTCAAAGAAGAGCAACGCACTTTAAATGCTCAGTGGCAGTCCGAAAAAGACGTGCTCAATCACATTCAGAGCATTAAAGAAGAGATTGACCGAGTCAATGTAGAAATAAGCCAAGCCGAGCGCGATTACGATCTAAACAAGGCGGCTGAGTTGAAATATAGCAAATTAGCCCAGTTGCAAAAATCCCTACAAGAGGCAGAGACGCAACTCGCTGCTACCCAAACCAGTGGCAAATCCCTGCTGCGGGAGGAAGTCACAGAATCCGACATTGCGGAAATTATCTCCAAGTGGACAGGGATTCCCATCAGCAAGCTGGTGGAATCGGAGAAAGAAAAGTTACTCCACCTCGAAGATGAGTTGCACGAGCGAGTTGTGGGACAGGATGAAGCGGTAACAGCCGTTGCCGATGCGATTCAGCGATCGCGTGCAGGTTTATCTGACCCCAATCGCCCCACTGCTAGCTTTATCTTCCTTGGCCCCACGGGTGTTGGCAAGACGGAACTGGCAAAAGCGCTAGCCTCTTACCTGTTCGACACGGAAGATGCTTTAGTGCGGATTGATATGTCGGAATATATGGAGAAGCACGCCGTCTCCCGCCTCATTGGTGCACCTCCGGGATATGTGGGTTACGAAGAAGGGGGGCAGTTGACCGAATCCATTCGTCGTCGTCCTTTTGCAGTGATTCTGTTTGACGAAATCGAGAAAGCTCACCCCGATGTGTTCAATGTGATGTTGCAAATCCTCGATGATGGTCGCGTTACGGATGCTCAAGGTCACACGGTAGACTTCAAGAATACTGTGATTATCATGACCAGCAACGTTGGTTCGCAGTACATTCTAGACCTTGCCACCGAGGACAGTCAGTACGATGAGATGCGGAGTCGAGTCATGGATGCGATGCGATCGAGCTTCCGTCCAGAGTTCCTGAATCGGATTGATGAAATTATTATCTTCCACTCCTTGCGAAAACATCAGTTGCGCCATATTGTTCAACTGCAAGTTAAGCGCTTAGAACAACGCCTAGCTGATCGCAAGATGTCTCTCAAGTTGTCGGAAAGTGCTCTCGACTTCTTGGCAGAGGTGGGTTATGACCCCGTTTTTGGTGCACGTCCTCTGAAGCGAGCGATTCAACGCGAACTAGAAACGCAAATTGCTAAGGCGATTCTGCGAGGTGAGTTTAATGATGGGGACACCATCTTTGTGGATGTGGAAAATGAACGGTTGGCGTTTAAGCGCTTGCCTGCTGAGTTGTTAACAGCTCAATCCACCTAATCTCAATGCTAAATACTAATTTGCAACAGGTTGCGCCACCACGTAGCCTGTTTTTTTTGATTCCAAACTCAGACATTGTGATATAGCAAAAGGCAGAAGGCACAAGGCAAAAGGCACAAGGCAGAAGATTTATTACTGGTACGTGGTCGCAAGAACCGTTAAATCTGTCCTAAACTTTATCGCGACAGCTATACTTTGAAGAAACCAAGATCGTTCTTGACAAATCTCTTACATTAACCTTGAACGATCTACAGATAAGTTGATGTGCATAAAACATTGCATAATCTTCTCCTCCAGCCTCCCCAGCTTCTCACCCTGCAACTTAAATGCTGATTAAATTATTTATGGGTGTATTGCCGTTAGGGCACGGGTTGCTAATTGCCACACTCGGCATGATTGATTATAGGCAGATAAAACGTGGGAAGAAATTTTTAATTGTAGAACTGATAAGCGGCGGTCTGCTAGTTTTGGCTTGGTTGCTGATTATTGCTACTGTTCGGTTAGAGTTGCCATCGATTGTGTCATTAGTCTGTGGGTTTTGGCTGGCGGCGGTCGCTACTCTTGTTCTAAATATCGTGGCAATTATCAAGGCCATCCAGGCATTTAAAAACCAAGGTAACTGGGTTTTGAGTACAGCTGGAGTATTACTGAATCTCCTTGCCCTAATCATTTACTTAATCTTCGCACTTTGGCTCTCCTGGTTCCTCTTGATGATGGGGCTAGGTGGTTCATATCGATAAGAGCCTGTTTCAAAAGCGGCTTTGTTTCCTCGCATGATAGAGGCGAGTTGTTTAACTCTTGACTTCACCGCCACAAGTGCCAAAGGAGTCCCATTGGAACACGGCTAACAGGACGCTACTGCCTCCCATGATGATGCCAGTGCCGAGAAATTGCATTGCGCCAACAGAGGGTAAAATCCCAATAGCCAGCAGGTGAACGAATCCTGTGATGATTAATGCGCGCGATCGCAACCCTAACCCAGTCCCCAGATAACCCAGCGCCACCAATCCTAACCATAGTGGACACAGATTGATTAATACTGCTCCCCAACCCAGGAAAATACCGAAGTCTGTCAGGGCAACTCCAAGCAACATCAAACAGACCCAACTATCGAGAACCCAGCCTAAGCCCTCTTCTCTCAACCAAGAGGGTGTCAAAACCAGCATGGCAAGCGACCCCATCAGGGAGAGGATTGACCACCAAATGGCTTGAGTCGTCCAACTCAGGGGACAAAATTGTGCTGTGCCAAAAATTGCGAGTGAGATGACGCCCCAGATTAAACAGACTTGATCGACTGCTGTATAAAACGTCGAAACAAGTGTAATACTTCCGACTTGCCAGTGACAGCGCCAAAGTCCAGGACTATCGGATAGGGTGAGGACATTGGGCTTTTGGCATAAAAGTGGTGCGTTGGGATTGAAGAATGTCATAGCGGTGTTACTGAAAATTCAAATAAATGAGGTGTTTTAATAGTTTGGTTTTAATGTTTTGTCCGAAATCAGACGAAACTTACAAACTAATAGTCTTTCAGCAGCACCATACTGGAACTCTATCGGCAGAAATGATTCAAACTTTTCAAAACTCTGCCTGTGGAGATAATCTTTAACAAAACTTCACAAATGGAAGACGAATAGGTTCTTGTTCCTGGAAGGAACGCAAAAAGACGCCACGTCTGATGACTAATGGCGTTGCAGGTAAGATGAGATCTTGCAAGAATTCAATCTTTCAATTCATTTCTTGCATCATAAATCTTATGTTCTAGAAATACGGTAATATACGAGCTATTTGCTTTTATGTCACCTATCTTTCGCTAGATTTTTCACTTCTAATGGATATCGCCAAGGGTGCCTCTAAGGCGGGCTACATGATCTAGGGCTTTACCCCCCAAAAGTTATGTACCCTAATTTTGGGTACCTACTTGTAGCCGTGATTGTATGACTGAGATGATGGCAACAACACTCCAGAACCAATAGAATTCAACAAATCAATAATCCTAGTTTTCAAGAGGTCGCAGGATGTCAAAAAGATTATGGGAACCACCTCGGTTACGTGTCAGTGCAGACAACGAAGAGGAACGACGCGCTACTTGGTTGGAACTATTTTTTGACCTAATTTTTGTGGTAGCAATCGCCGAATTAGCCCACTATCTGGACGGTCATGTTGGGTTATCCGGCTTTTTGGGTTTTGTTGCCCTGTTTGTACCCATCTGGTGGTGTTGGCTTGGCTCTACCTTTTACGCCACTCGCTTCGACACCGACGATTTAGGACATCGCCTGCTCACCTTACTCCAGATAGCACTCGTTGCTGCCTTAGCAGTGAATGTGCATCATGGTTTAGGCGAGTCTTCTACTGGCTTTGCCCTCTCCTATGCCGCCTTTCGTACCCTGCTAATTCTCCAGTATCTGAGTGCAGGATATTTTGTTCGCGCCGCCCGTCCGTTAATCAACTGGTACATCCGGGGGTTTGCGATCAGTGCATTTTTGTGGGTTGTCTCCGTCTGGGTACCCCTGCCTTGGCGTTTCGGACTATGGCTTGTTGGGTTAATTGTAGACTTTGCTACCCCCCTAACCGCTGGTCGCTTGGTGACTCAATTCCCGCCGAGTCTTTCCCACATAGCCGAACGGTTAGGACTATTTACCATTATCGTTCTGGGCGAATCAGTCGTCGCTGTGGTTAAAGGAGTTGCACAAAAGGAATGGGATGTTTCATCAGTGGTGGCGGCCCTACTTGGACTGAGCATTGCATTCAGCCTATGGTGGATTTATTTCGATAGTGTGGATGGTTCCCCTCTCAGGTCAGTAAAGGGGGGTAAGATACGTATCGCGATGACCTGGTTATATGCCCATCTTCCCTTAGCCATTGGCTTGGCCGCAACGGGTGTAGGAGTCGATCAAATTATCGCGAGTCAAGCTGGCGTTCTATCCAATGAAGCACGGTGGCTGTTTTGTGGTGCTGTGGCACTGTGCTTGAGTGTACTGGCACTCATCCATCTGATTACTTGTACGTTGGGGACAACCAGACAGCGCAAAATCCTGAGTGCCTATCGTCTGGGAGCAGCAATAATTGTTTTAATGCTCGCTGCGGCGGGTAGTGGGTTGTCATCTCTGGTTTTGGTGGCACTAGTAGCCTTTGCCTGCGTCCTCCAAGTTGTTTTGGATCTGCTATTACCTCGTAAAGCCAAAACCCTTACTGAGGAGGTTGGGGGTTAGTTCTGGTAAGGTGTAACAATTGAAATCAGAGCAAAACCTTGGTCTTTAGGTTTTTAACCACACTATTGTAGAGAGATTTAAGAGAAAATTAGAGCCGCAACCCTAGTTAATCTATTAACCTCCTAGCTGGAGCATACAAACTATGGAGTCCATACTGTCCATTCTGGCCCCCATGATATTAGTAGTCATTGGCTACAGTATCGGTTCGACAAAAATTATCACCCAGGGAAACCAAGCCCTGGTAGAACGATTGGGTAAGTTTCATAAAAAACTAGAACCTGGTCTCAACTACATCATTCCTTTTATTGACCGAGTTGCAGTAGAGGATACTATTCGTGAACAGGTTCTAGACATTCCAGCCCAGCAGGCCATCACCAAGGACAACATTTCTGTAGAAGTAGACGCGGTTGTCTTCTGGAAAGTCGAAGATTTGATGAAAGCCTATTACAACGTTGAAGATGTGGAGAGAGCGATTGAAGAGTTGGTGACAACGACACTGCGCTCCAGCATTGGGGAACTAGAACTCGACCAGACTTATTCCTCCAGAAGCGATATCAATCGGAATCTGCTAGTGCACCTCAATGAAGCGGCTAACGACTGGGGCGTTAAGGTGATTCGCGTCGAGGTACAAGAGCTGAAACCACCAGCCGATGTTTTGGAGTCCTTAGCCAAGGCACGAGCGGCTGAAACTCAGAAGCAAGCCGAGATTTTCAAAGCGCAAGGGACGGTAGAGTCCATTGAAATGCTCTCAAAAGCGCTGTTAGAGCAACCCAATAGCAAGGCCGTCTTGCAATACCTGATCGCTCAACGTTATGTAGACGCCAATCAAAAATTGGGTGAAAGCCCCAACTCTAAGGTGGTGTTCATGGACCCGAAAGCCTTGTCAGAAGCTATCACAGACTTGATCGGAACTGGTGATTCTCCCATTGATGGGGGTTATGCCAATGGTTCTTCGATTCGACCCCACGATCAATAAAAAATATGAAACAAAGTATGAAGTGTGAAGGATGAAGTGTATAGATTTTTCATCCTTTATCTTTCATCCTTCATCCTTGATGCTTTACCTGCGCCAGATCGCGTCGGCAACACGGCAGACATCACGCATTTCCAGAACATCATGAACTCTGAGGATGTCTGCTGCACCAGCGATCGCACCACAGCAAGCCGCCGCTGTTCCCCAGACTCTGCCTTTGGGGTCTGGTTGGTTGACGAGGCGACCAATGAAACTTTTACGAGACACCCCAACTAAAATCGGCACCCCTAAGGAACGAAACGTCGGCAGTTGCCGCAGGATTTCCAAGTTTTGCTCCAGGGTTTTGGCGAAGCCGATGCCTGGGTCAATGATTAGGCGCGATCGCGAAATTCCAGCACGTTCAGCCGCCGCGATTTGACCTTCGAGAAACCCATAGATGTCTCCAATTAAATCTTGATAATCAGTCAGTTGCTGCATCGTTTCGGGAGTTCCTCGCATATGCATTAACACAATGGGAACACCCAACTGAGCAACCGTGGACAACATATCCGGGTCAAAGGTGCCGCCGGATATGTCATTCACCATATCTGCACCCGCTTCAACGGCTCGTTGAGCGACAACCGCCCGTGTCGTATCCACCGAAATTGGCACCGACACATGCGATTCCCTGCGGGATAGCTTCGCTTCACGCACAACCTGCACCACCGACAGCACCCGATGGAGTTCTTCCTCAACAGAAACCTGCTGTGCACCCGGTCGAGTCGATTGTCCGCCAATATCAAGTACATCAGCCCCTGCCTCCACCAGACGTTGAGCTTGCGCCAAGGCGGCAGCTGGGGCATAAAATTCACCCCCATCACTAAAGCTATCTGGCGTCACGTTTAAGACGCCCATAAAATATGTTCGTTCTCCCCAATTAAAAGAACGTCCCCGCATTTCCATTTTGGATTTTGGATTCGAGCTATTCCCCAATCTCTCTAGTCGTAATCAGTACTCAAGCCTCGCCTTTGAGAGTGGGCGAGATCATTTTATACTTCATACTTGTTTTGAGGCTCTACTGATAATTCACGATTCGCGCAAAGCTAGCAGGCTCTAAGCTAGCTCCCCCAACCAAGACACCATCAATCTCTGATTGAGCCATAATTGCATCTATGTTGTTGGGTTTAACGGAGCCGCCATATTGAATCGGGACATCAGAAACCTTGAGCTGACTCCGAATCAAACCAATCACTCGATTGGCTTCCGATTCTTCGCAGGTATCGCCAGTACCAATGGCCCAGATCGGCTCGTAGGCGATAATAAGATTCCCTTGGTCAACATTCACCAGGTCTTTGGAGAGCTGAGTGGAAATGATCGATTCCGTTTCTCCAGCATCCCGTTGTTGCTTGGTTTCGCCTACACAAAGGATGGGCGTCAACCCATGACGCTGAGCTGCCAGGAGTCGTTGATTGACCGTTTCATCGGTTTCACCAAAATATTGACGCCGCTCACTGTGACCCACAATGACATAACGAACCCCAATTTCCGTCAGCATGGAACCGGAGATTTCGCCTGTAAAGGCACCCTCCTCCGCCCAATGAATATTCTGGGCACCCAATTGCACACGACTATTGTGCAAACTCTTAGACATCACGTCCAATGCTGTAAAAGGAGCGCACAGAATAATGTCCCGTGCTTCGGGAGTGTGCTCCAGTTCAGCCATAAATTTTTGCAAAAACTCAGAGGATTCCCTTTGAGTTTTGTACATTTTCCAGTTACCAGCAATGACAATTTTCCGCACAGCTTAACGAAACCATTTCCGAACCATAACGCACCCTTTAGTGTAAATCTTCCAGGAGCCATTTACTAAAAAACGATGAAGTATGAGGGATGAAGTATGAATTCTGATAGATGCCGGACTCGGCGATACCTCCCTGCACTAACCTTCTGCTACGCTAAGGCTCTCCTTGTGGCTAACCAGCCTCATCCTTTATCTTTGACGCTTTACTTAACCCCTCTACTCTGATGTAACAATCACAGGTGCTGTTGACTATGCCAAATTTTCCCAAGCCCAGTGGTGACCTACCAGAAATCTTGAGCCCGTTGAATCTGCGCCATTATTGGCTGATCGCTTATTGGGTCTACTTTCGTCCGACCGCGTTTCATCACTACCTCTACCAAGCTGCTCCCGATGTTTATCAATTGAGGGGTTACCGCAAATTTGTACAGTCGTGGAGAATCCCTGCCTATCGCAATATTTATCTCATGCTGCCGTTGGCGATCGCGTTAATGGCTCTACTCGTGGGGTTAGTGCTGTTCCTGTACAAATCGATCACAGTTGTCAACAATACCGCCTGGGTGAATGCGATCGCGGTGTCCTCGAATGGACAAATCGCCGTCACCGCTTCTGGCGATCGCGCCTTGAAAGTCAAAGTCCCCTCTGCTGACAGCACCCTGAAAGTGTGGAATTTGCAGTGGGGTTCTCAAATGCACACCCTGATCGGTCACGAACATGGTGTCACTGATGTAGCCATCACCTCAGATGGACACAAAGCCATCTCGGCGTCCCGCGATCGCACTCTGAAAGTGTGGGACATCCGGCGAGGTACTCAACTGCACGAACTCAAGGGTCACAAAGAATGGGTGAGCCGTGTAGTCATTACCCCCGATGGGCATCGAGCCATCTCCTCTTCGGGAGATAAAACCTTGATGGTTTGGGATATCGATCAAGGAACGCCGCTTCAAACCCTAACGGGTCATAATGATGTGATTTGGGCTGTAGCGGTCACACCCGATGGACGAAGGGCGGTTTCGGCTTCTGGCGATCGCACCCTGAAAGTTTGGGACATCGAGCAAGGAAAAGAACTCTACACCCTGACCGGCCATGGCGCTTGGGTCACAAAGGTCGTCCTCACCCCTGATGGCAAGCAGGCCATTTCGGCGTCATCGGATAAAACCTTAAAAGTTTGGGACATCGAGCAAGGGAAAGAACTCTACACCCTAACCGGTCATAATAACTCGGTCACCGATGTTGCCCTATCCCCCGACGGTACACAAGCCGTTTCTGCGTCAGCCGACCAAACGCTAAAAGTTTGGGATATCCAGCAAGGAAAATTGCTCAATACCCTGAGGGGTCATCGCGGCTGGGTGACGAGTGTAGCAATGGCCTCGGATGGCAAGCAAGCCGTTTCTGCTTCTTCTGACCAAACCCTGAAAGTTTGGGACTTAAGCAGCGCAATAGCGCTGCATACCTTCGCGGGTCATCATGCCTGGGTTACGGCGATTGCGATATTGCCAAAAACAGCACGCCTAATTTCCGCCTCCTTTGAAGGCCCCCCCAAACTCTGGAGCCTGAATCGTGGCCTAGAACAGCCAATGCTGGGCGTGATTGGCACGGGAATCGGCATGAACTTAGCCTTCGCCATAGGCTTGACTTTTATGGTGCTGGCTGGAGCTGTGAGTCTCGCTATCATTTTAGCCATTGCTGTCATTGCCTTGGGCATTATCGGCAATATTACTGCCAGCCTGCTCATTGGCCTGATCGGCAGCCTGGGATTTTGTGTCGGCTTTTTGATGGCGGATCGGATTGCTGCCGATCCAATGCTCGAAGTGGTTTACCAGGCGAGAAATATCAGCATCACCCTCACGATCATTTCTGGGATTCTCTTCGGCCTCCTCGTGGGCGTTGCCTTTGCACTTTCGAGCCGCGCAGCAACTGGGGTCTTTGCCAGCATCGTCTTTACTCTAGTTCTTGGTATAGGTGTCGGTATCGTTGTCGCTTGTGTGGTCACAGAAGCTCTGAGTTTCAATGGTCGCTTACGACCTGGAATTCGGGCAGGGGAAGCGGTCAGCATCGGCTTCAATCTGCTAGTTGCCATTGGGGCATTACGCCTCCCGATTTACCCCATTCAGTTCCTGATGGCGCTCTTGGGTCGGTTTAGGGAAAAATGGCATCCGGCTGCATGGGACGAATTACTGGTTTTGCCGGTTCCTAGAACCCAGGCATTCCTCCAAACGCACCTCCAAGCCTCGGAACCGGAAGGGCTGCGCCTTGTGGCAGATGTTGCTCGTAATCCGTTTCAGCGGGCTTGGGCACAGCGAGCCTTACAAACCCATCTACACAAGGTCTCTGCACCTCTGCATTTCCTCTATTACTTGCTGACTTCTGAGGATTTCAATACTTACCTTCTCGCACCTGTCAGGAGGGTTGATTGGCAGCTAATGCCTACAACCCGACAAGTCTTGTTAGGGGAACTGGCACATCAGCGAGTGGATGGCAGTGGTGCTGGCATGAATCAAATTGCAGAAAATCTGGTCTGGGGGTTGACCCGGTTCGTTCGCAATCGCCAGCGTTCACCTCTGACTCGCTTTGCCGATCTGATTTATGAGCTAACTTATACCAAGACTTTTGAAGCCAAGGATTTCAACCTATTCGCCTGGGAAAAAAGCTACGCTGGCTTAAGCCAGTATCCAGGTGGTGTAGAAATCGCCGACTCGTTTGAAGCGCTTGCTACGTTCTTGGCCTATGACCATCTGTCTGACTTGGCGGGGGCTAAAGATATGGTTTCGTGGCTGTCAGTTCAGGAATTTTCTATCCGTCCGACCGTGCTGAGGGCACTCCTACGCCTCGGAGACATTGGGACAAAGGTGAAGGCTTATCAGGCTGCCTCCACCACGGTTGAGCAACTGGCTACTCTGGCTCAGATCACTAGCGCCCTGGAAATTCTGGATGAGGATGTGGTGGAACAAGTCTTGGTGCCAGAACAGGTCATCTTGAGGCGGATTATTCGCCAATGGCGGTGGCTGGTGAGTCAAACTATGGCACAAGTGGGTCATTGAGATCGCTGCCTCTGAAGGCGTGAAAAGCTCGTTTGACCCAGCCTTCAGCTTGTTCGTCACCCCTTCAGCGTGGAAGCGATCGCCTCTCCTACTGAGTCAGTTCTCCAGAACAAACAGGACTGTCCTGAAGACAGCGGTCACAGTACCAGCGGTGAGGTTAAGGGGCGGAGTCCAGAGAGGCACGGCTTTAATTGGTATTAGCCTGATTCCTTCTGTTGTTTCTTACCTAACCCTTGCCAAAGAAGCGCTTGAGCGGGTTTGTGGCAATTTGCCCTAACCCTCGATTTTGGGAGCGTTGAGCGGCTTGAACCGGGTCTGAATCTGAGAAAATTTGGGCAGCGTGTTCGCTTATTTTGGCGCTGCCATCCTGATTCATAGAAACGAGTGTTGCGCCTTGGGAGCCTTTGTCCGTTTGTGTATTAGATAGAGCTACCTGGTAAGCCTGATTTAAACTCGGTACGCTGGCTGCGATGGTAGGTAGTTCCACAATCCGAGCTTCCAAATTCTGACCGATGGCATTGAGCTGCTTTTGTAGTCCCTGTGGCAAAGATTCATCTTGCTGAGCAAGGGCACTCACAAAAGCAGTAAGAATTTTTTCTTGTTGAGGGTTGAGAGACATGATTGTAAAAAGTATTTGAGTGAGGATAAAAAACGATTGTGAAAAATTGAAAGGCTATTCTTTGATACTAGAAAACTTTGTGGGCTTTGCTCTTGTTGGGTGGCATGAATCCTACTTTGGGAATAAAGCGATTTATGGCGGTTGCAGTTTTTTGGCTACGCCAGATTGCGTAAGTACTGTCTCAACACAGGCTAGGAATAGGCGAGGGATTGGCTTAGGGCGATCTCCCGTTCCGGTCTGGTCAGAGGTTGGTAGTCACGCAGGCTAATAGTAGGGAGGATCAAAAATTCTGAGTGACTACGGGGTGAAAATCTGGATGACTACCTAGCCACTGACTTACACCAAGCCTGATGACACAGGCTATTGTAAAGTTTCTCCCTAGTTGTCACCCCTTCAGGCGCTGCCGTTTACACAATCATGGTTAAAAATCCCTCTCTTTGGGGGATAAGGGGCTATCGAAACGGATTGGGTATCACCTAATCTTGCACGGTTTCAATTAAATCTTCCATCAATACATCAAACGTGCGAGCTAGTTTTTGCAGCGCCGTCACATCTACCGTTGCCATCCCCGCCGATCGCGCATATGTGGTCACTGTGCTGTAGGGAATTCCTGCCCGTGCAGCAACTTCTTTGAGCGTCCAACCCTTCTCGTCAGCCAGATCGCGTATTCGCAGCCTAACTAGACCCATCCTTTCCCTTGACGAAGAACGAGTTCTCGTTCTTTAATGTGGATAACTTCTACAGCTAAATAGAATCGCCCTCTGGACTGGAAACTAAAGGGCGATTCCAAGCAATCCTCACAAAATTGGAGGCAAATTACATGATATCAAGACCGCAGCCAATCGCAATGGCTGTACTTCGGTTGCGTCGGATTGCAGCGATAGGGAGGGACGTATGACTTACAAAGATCGACTGTCCCCTTGGTGCATTGTCCGTCACCTCCCGCAAGCACAAAGCCGTGTAGTAGCCTGCTCTCGTCGTCGAAATGATGCTGAAGAACATCTCCGGGTGCTGAGGAAAATGACACCAACTGCCGACTACAGCATTATCTTTGACCCCATGATGGAAAGTACTGACAAGATGGCAAATACTTAATAAGCTCTGGAAAACGTTCTATTCTCGTTCTCACGAATAGAGCGTGGAAACTGAGTAGCATTACGTTCGTGCAGCATCTGCGTAGCGGGAGACGGTTGCGTTTCCTGCTTTTTTATGCTTGAAAATAAACAAAGCTTTTTAATATCATTCGCGATGAATTTCTATCTGGGCATTGATTTTGGCACTTCTGGTGCCAGGGCTGTTGTGATTAACGCTGAAGGTGTGATTCAATCCGAAACGAAATATTCCTTTACAGAAGCATTATTAGCCCCAACAGCCGTTACATGGAAAGGGGCTTTGTTTGCCTTAATTGAGCAAATTTCCCAAGAAATACGCACAGAAATCAAAGCGATCGCCATTGATGGCACATCCTCCACTGTCATGCTATGCGATGCCACAGGACAACCAATAACTGAACCCCTAATGTACAACGATGATCGAGGGGTAGAAGTTATGGAGACGTTGAGAGCCATTGCACCTCCCAATCACACTGTCTTAAGTCCTACCTCCAGTCTCGCCAAACTTTTATGGTTAAAGCGAAAGGCAAAAGGTAAAAGACAAAATGACTATTTCCTGCATCAAGCGGATTGGTTGGCGTTTCTGTTGCATGGACAAGTGGGAATTAGTGATTATCACAATGCTTTAAAACTGGGATATGACCCTCAACAGTTGTGCTATCCCCATTGGATGGAACAGTTATCAGAGACATTAGTACTACCACAAGTTCTTGCCCCTGGAACACCCGTGGGTGAGGTAACAGCAGAGGTTGCCCACCGCTCAGGGTTGTCACAGGAGTGTGTAGTGTGTACAGGTACAACTGATAGTATTGCGGCTTTTCTCGCCAGTGGTGCCAAGTCTCCCGGTGAGGCGGTGACTTCTCTGGGTTCCACCTTAGTGCTGAAGCTGTTGAGTCGGACTCGTGTTGATGATGCCCGATACGGGATTTATAGCCACCGATTAGGTGATTTGTGGCTAACCGGTGGGGCATCGAATACAGGTGGGGCGGTGTTGCGACATTTCTTCAATGATGTCGAGTTAGAACGTCTCAGTTGCCAAATCAATCCGACCAAAGAAAGCCCTCTGGATTATTATCCCTTGCTTAAAGTCGGCGATCGCTTTCCCATTAATGACCCCAATCTCTCACCGCAATTAGAACCTCGCCCAAGAGACTCGGTAGAATTTCTGCATGGCTTACTGGAGGGCATGGCACGAATTGAAGCACGAGGATATCAATTATTACAACAACTTGGCGCAACTCAACTCACTCGTGTTTATACAGCCGGTGGTGGTGCCAAAAATCCAACTTGGACATCAATTCGAGAACGACATCTCAAGGTGCCTGTAGTGCCATCCAGACACACCGATGCTGCCTATGGCACAGCCTTATTGGCGAAGAGAGGAGTTTACCTGAGTTCGACATACTCAGATTAGATCACAGGCCATTTTCTGTTTACAGTGATTGAATTGAAGTAATGAGTATAGAAAAGTCTCTCTTTTTATAGATGCAATGAGTTAAGCTTCTGTCCACAGGAAAGTATCTGCCCAAAAAATAAGTTACTGCCCAATTTGCCCAATGATGGAAAGAAACACAAAGATAAGCATTCAGCGATGGTGCAATATCTGACTATTTTATTAGGTGGCACTATTAGAGAAGGATATGATAAGTTTTGAGTAATCGAAGGGTGACGTCAAGATATCGATCGCCTTTTAAAGGCAAGAAGCTTAAAATTTTTCTACAGATAATTCTTAAAAACTCAAAGAATAACTATTTTAGTTAATTACACTTATGACAAGTCCTATTCAAAAAATTATATTTGGTAGTCCCGGTACAGGAAAAAGCCGCAGTATTGACCATGAAATAATTCCTAACATTTTAGGTATTGTTCAAGAAAATTATCCAGAAAATGTTATTAAGACGGTATTTCATCCAGAATATACTTATGGTGATTTTATGGGTAAACTAATGCCTTTAACTAATAAAGATGGGAAAGTAGAGTATAAATTTTATGAAGGTCACTTTCTAAAAGCACTGGCACAAGCCTATAAAAATATTTTATCTCAGAAAGAAGATGAAGAGATCCAAAATGTAGCTTTGGTAATCGATGAAATAAATAGAGGTAATTCCTCAGGAATTTTTGGTACAGTATTTCAACTTTTAGATCGTGATGAAGATGGTTGGTCTGATTATGGCATTAATCTTTCTGATTTAGAATTAAGAACCTTAGTAGAGTTAATTGGTTTTGTTCCGGTGGGAGAAGAAAATAAGGTTCCGACGTATAAATATGAAAATAAAGGCTATGCAAAAACTCTTGAGAAGCATGAAGATACGTTTTCAAAAATAAAGATTAAATTTAAAAATGATAAAGTTATAGGAAGTTCTATTCGCATTCCTCCAAATTTATCTATTCTAGCTACTATGAACACATCAGATAATTCAATTTATTTCATGGATAGTGCTTTTAAACGTCGTTGGGATTGGGAGTTTGTAAATTGGGATGAAAGTAAACCACCAAAAGGAACATACGGGCAGGCTAAAAATGGAACGTTAAACGAGGGAGAATGGTTTAATTTTATTAATAAACTAAACACTTTTATCAAGAAGCATCATGCTTCTATTCGTGGAATTGAAGATAAACAGGTTGGCAAATATTTTATTAAAGCGACTAAAGGAAAATCAGTAACAGCACAGCAAATTCAAAATAAACTAATGTTTTTCTTATGGGATAGTGTATTTAATCGAGATAAAAAGCCTTTGGTAGAACTCTTGGAAATCAATAAAGATGAACTTGTGACTTTTGGGGATTTTATTAAGCTACATAATAAGTTGGTTGAGAAAATCATGACCAAGTATTAAATTTAATCTCTAATCTCATTTAATTAACAATGTTTGATTTTTCAGAAGTTAAGCTAATTAAAAATCCAAATGATAATTTTGTAGGGATTCGCAAGTCAGAATCAGATAATAGTTACGAATTTTTGCTACCCAATGGATTTGATAATTTTCCTGAAGGGGATTTTGATAAGGTGCGAGAACTATTTTTTAAAATGTATCGTACTTTTCGCAAATTTGAAAATGATAATAAACCTAACAGAATTAATATTAATAGACCTGATTATCAAGAAGATCAAGATCAGACAACCGTTTCTTCAGGTGGACTGTCTTTACAAACTGAAGAAGGAGAAGGTTGCCAATTATACAGCAAGCTGAGAATGATTGAGCGTGTATTAGAAGCTTATGATGATTTAGCTATTAACTCAATTCAAAAAAAAAATAAAACGAACTGATGACATTGATTATTCCCAGATTCATAAATACCTAGATCGAGCTATTTATTTAGACAATGATGTAATTTATGTTGAAACAATGGACTTACCTCGTCCAGTTTTACGTTATGAAAGTACAGATATTGTTAATCTTTATTGCTACATTCTGGATGAGATTGTTCAACAATTAGATGAAGATGTACTAGATAATGTTAAAACTAGTCTTCAGGATATACGGTTTCTTTCTCAACATTTTAAAGATGATTATTTAACTAGCGAACAATCCATTTTTGATAAAGATACTTTCCTAGAAACTACAAACATTCTCAAAGAAGCACTAGATAATATAGATAAACATAGCTATTACAAAGATGCTGATTATTGGGGACTTTATGAAGCTATTGAAACATTTTTATATGGCGAATTAAATCCTAACCTTGATGATGGCGAATACTGGGGAATTAAAGGATTTTCCTTGATTTGGGAAGATATGTGTAATACATATTTCTTCAGAAATCACAAAGATAAAATCTGCTTTGCAGATACAGATATAAGGTTATACGGTTATGTTAACCGTATAAGACAAGAAGAAGATATAAATAGAATCGGTAATTTGTCAAGAAATATCTCAGATGGGACTCATTTCTGGAAGCAATGGCTTTATTCTATTGAGTCTGATATATCAGAAGATAATAAACTATCAAAATTAAAATGGCATGAATTACTGGTTATTGAATTTGATCCAAATCCTTATAGATTAGTTTTGACAAGGGATCTCCTTAATAATAGTAATGTTATAAAACATCAAAATTTTCCAGAATTAGATTATATTGGTGATGCTGATTTAAAAATAATGCGTAAATTTTTGCGTCCTGATTTAGTATTAATTACAGGCAAATCAAGGGGTGATTATAAAATAGAAATAATTGATTATAAAGATGTTCCAATTGATGTGTACATGAATCCTTCTTCTCCTAGAGATTTTGAAAAATGTAGAAATGATATTATTAAACAACTTACTTATGAATTAGCTCTGCAACAAACACATACAATTTCAGCCAATAAATTTTTTCTTCCTCACTATTATGAAACCTCACTTCTCAATTCAGAACCTGGAAAAGTAAGTGAATCACTCAATAACGGAATTGTTATCTTTCAAGCTGATTTTCTCTTTCTTCAAAATCAATATCTTCAGGAAAACATATGAATAACATAGATATTTATTCCGAAAATCAGCAATTTGAAAGTGATTATCTTCCTTTAATATCTTTTAAAACACAGCAACAGCAAGCTAGGGCAGAAGAGTACATTTTCAATAAAGTTGATATTTTTTATGAGAAAATAATTAAGATTAAGACTGATATAAAAAAAACTCACATTGCTTATCCTAAGATAATCACCGAGAAAGACTTTACTGCAAAAGACATAAAATATTTTTATGAAAATATTTTGTTTGATTTAGGCAAACGCAATCATATAAATAATAAATTAGATTTTGCCCCTAAATGGGGAATTACATTTGATGAAAAATGCGCTCCTATTCTCATGAGTTGGTTATCCCCTAAATATAGAGTTTATGCAGACTCAAAACCAGGATATGGTATATTTCGTGAGGATGATATTCCTTATTATCGGTATGGAACAATAGATATTAACGGAACACCAATTTTTTATTATATATATTTCACATTGCAAGAGTTATTAGATGTAATTAAATAAAAAAATCTAGTAATTCTAAATTTATTATTGCCAATAGTACACTTTTCGTAGGGTGGGCATTAGTCAAAATATTTTATAAATAGGGATTTAAGTTTTCAGGGATATTTATGACAGATACCTTATATCGTTTAGAACAATGGTTGCTATAAAAACCATTTTAGTTACCCCCCTTATTAAGGGGGGTAATGGAGGTCAATACATAGATGAATTAGACCAAGTGAGAAGATGTCCAGTCAATCGACTCAAACTCTTCATCAAAACAGAATAGGCCCAAAGCCTCTGGATTAGCTATCAGGTGTTTAGCTAATAAGAACCCGGAAATAGTCCAAGTTTGATATTTCCGCGCTTGTTTGCCTACAAGTCTCCCATTTTTGCCATCATAATACTCCGGCCATTGGTCTTGACTTAAGCGTTTTTCTGCTAGTTCAATCGCAATCCGGGCAATATGGGGTCTACCCGTTTTCTGTGCCGCAGCCGCTAGCAGCCAGAGTAAAACAGGCCAATTGCCGCCATTATGATACGACCAAGGCACATTTTTGGGGTCGCAGCCAGTAAGAATCTTCCATTCCAGACCTTCTACAGCCGGAAAACAGATTTTCATCGGCATATTTCCGACCAAATCATCCCATCGTTGCTCGATCAAATCCATAATCCATTGGGATTCTTGCGGACTCGATAACGAACAAATGATTGCCATTAAGTTTCCTAGAGTAAAGAAACGGAAATCCATCCGTGCGGGGCCAAGATTCCCGGCGAGATAACCTCCTGTTTCTGGCATCCATTCCGTTAACCAGTAGGGAATTGAATCGGGATAAATATTGAACTTATTGACGGCTGTATCGCCAAATTCTTCGCCTTGATAGCGATAGATTTCGTTCAATCGCTTAATATCAAGCCAATAATATGTCCGAATATGGAAATTGAGAGTCCTCAAGCGCTGATCCACCACTAGGGTATAGATTTCACCTTGGCGATCAGGTGCTAGGAGTTCTCGCACGGCTCTCAATGCCCCATAAAATAAGGCTTGGATTTCCAGAGGATGCCCATACACTCCCATGCGACGATCAATCATAAAAGCGCCATCGGGAACCAACATCGTCGGGAACATATCAAACCGATCCGCCAAGCAAAGCTTAAGGATATGGATCAGTCCTTTTTGAAATTCTGGTTGATGAGCTAGCGCAATATCTCCGGTTTTTTTCACATAAGCCCGTAACAGAATAATCCACCAGAGACTGGAATCAACAGGTGTAACTCTGGCGATCGCATGTTCCCCAAAATCTGCTGTCAAAAATTGCTCCCCAAAGCTTGATGCCACCTTAAAACTGGCTGGCATCAAACCTTGGCCGGCATTAAAGTAATCCATCTGCTTGGTTTCGTCCTGAAGCGCCAGCGTCTCTATCAGGAAATTGCGAACAATCTCCGTTTTGCCGTTCACTAAAAATAGCAGCGCACAAGAAACAAAATCACGGACAAAACATTGATTGTAATTGAGAGGTTCTACATCGGGGTCGCGAGCCGCTACTGTGCCAACTGGGCGTCCGTAATAGTAGATAACAGAATCTTCAAGTGCTTTCCAAGCTTCTGCAAGTATATCGTCTTGCAGGATATCGCCTTCTGTTGTCATTGATTCCTCAGCATCCTCTTGCTTCACCGAAATGCTTAAACTAAAGTGTGAAGGAGCAAGCGTGAAGAATGAAGCATAAAATATGAAGTCTCAAAAACTTTACTGCCTTCATACTCTTCGCTTGTTCTCATTCTTCATCCCTCTACCTTCAGACTTTTTAATGTGTTTTTCCCAATGGCTCCTCGATGCCAACTTTTCGAGCCGCCACCATATATCGGAACATGTACTCTGCTATCTCCAAGTAGTTGCGCGCCCCTTCTGGGGAAGAAGCCCAAACCGTGACGCCATGATTGCGAATGAGCAAAGCATTGAGCGACGGCGGTACCACCTGAAATCGCTCATAGATATCACTTGCAATCTGCGGCACTTGTAAATGGTTCGCAAATACTGGCATTTCCACTTGAGGATTTTCTTCCCATACCCCGAAACCTTTGAGCATTTCCAAAGGCGGCAAAGGCAGGGAATCTCCAGTGGTAAAGTGAGAAACTAGATTAGCCTCAATAGAATGAACGTGATAGCAGGCTTGCGCCTCCGGGAATAGTGAGTAGATTGCCTGATGAATACTCGTCTCGGCTGAAGGGCGGACATCAGATGTGGGTTGCTCCAACACCTTGCCATTGGGCGCAATGCGAATGAAATCATCCATACATAGCTGCCCTTTATGGCGTCCACTGGCAGTAATCCAAAAGCTGCCATCGGGCAAGCGAGCGGAGAGATTACCCGCTGTGCCCACCATCCAGCCTAGCTGGTAAAAATGACCAGCTGCTGTCATTAAGATTGTTCTTGGATCGGTACTCATTCTAACCTCAAAAATTTTTTTAAGTAGGGTGTTGTGAGTCTGGACTTACACACTCTTTACAGAATTTCAGGGATTTTTGTGTTTTTGTATCCCTTTTTCCCTCTCCCGCTCATTTTTAACAAAAATCGCTTGGGTGCTTCTGAATTGGGTAAAAAGAGTTCAGTCAGTCCACTCAAAAAAACATTACTTCACCATCCCACCCCCAACCCCTCCCCGAAGCACAACAAGGGTGGTGACAGGAGCCTGGAGGTTTTATATCGGTGCTAAATGATTCATGAGAACCTCCCTTTGTCTCCTGGAGCACTCTCTGTGACTAGAGTGGTTGGTTAAAGAACTCTAATCTTACAAATCAGTTAGGCTTACTAAAGCTTTAATCTGGAATCCGTTTGCATTGGAATCATATTTTTTAACGATCCAGAGCGCTTTAGGGGACGCTGAGGGACGCCGAAGTTTTTGAAGAATTCGGATGCAAATGGAAATGATAGGGTTCGGTTGAGCTACTTAATCCAGCTAATTTTATGGGTGCCGTCACACCCAATCATCCCCTTACCAGAGAGAGGAGTTTGCAATTGGAGCGTAGTTTTGAATTGGTTGAAAAATGTGCAATTATAGCGAATTTTAATTCAGGAAAATACTCCAATATCGTAGAGACACGACATGTTCCCTACCCTGTACTACGCGCAACTAAGAACCGCTATAGATTACCTCATATTTAATGTGTTTCATGCGGTATCTCGCCACCGCCTCTGTAGCTGTTCGCGGATATCAAAGAAGTCATTCCAACGCATGTAGGATTTGTTGTGTTCTTCCATATATTGGATGAGGCGATCGCGTGCAAATACAATGGGGGCATGAAGTGCCATCTTCAAATCTGTGACTGAATCCCCAATCGCAATCTGCTCCTCGGCGGGGTGTCGTGCCATCACCTGAACCTTCGCCACGAGTTCTGTACCTTCTTCAAACCCAGAATTCACCCGCAGAAACTCGCCTGTCGTATCGAGATCAACGGCATAAATGGCGGCTACCCGTTCGAGTAAAGACTTTTTGGGGGAGACAGACGCCTCGCTTCTCGTACTTGCCTGACTTAACACCATTTCCACCATCCCCCGCACTCCCCCGGAAACGACAACAAAGGGAACACCCTCAGTATCCAGGAAATCTAGTAACTCGACTAATCCAGGACGGATTGCCTTGGGTTTGGCATATTCCAGGATTTGGGGATAACAAGCCGAAGGAATGGATTCCAACAGTTGCCGCACTCCTTCCCGTAACGTCAATCGCCTCGCGTACATTTCGGGCATTAGCTGTTCAGACAGTTCAGGTGCAAATGTTTTGAGCATTCCCACGAAGGTTTCTTCTGCGGTGATGGTGCCGTCAAAGTCGCAGAAGACAACGCGCTTGTGATGATTTGGGATTGTAGATGTTGGAGTTTGGATGGATGGAGTAGGGTTTTGGGACACAATTGGCGATCGCACCAACGAGAATACAGGAAATAGGATACAGGATACAGCGCAATTCCTGATCGCGAGTTTCCCAAGAATCAATCACGCGCAGAGTTAGAACTCCGATATCATCCCTCAATTTCACTTTAATGGACTGAAATTTATATAGTAAGCCTTTTGTAATCAATCAGTATTTTAAGATATAAGATTATTAATATTTGATCTGAGATTCCTATGTTATGAATTGGCAATAAGTTTTCTGAACCATCAAACCTTTGTTACATAGTCTACAGCCTGGGCAACCCTACCCTTTTGTCTTTTAGATTGAAAGTCTATAACTATGTCCACTAAAGGTTCTCTAACAGATATTTCCTTATCCGAAATTTTTGAGTTAATCGAGAAAGGACACAAAACAGGTCTACTCAAACTTTGTGCCTTCTCAAAAATCAGAACGACTCCCCTAGTTTTTTACATTTGGGTTGATCAAGGTAGTATTGTAGCTGCGGCTAATCGATTAGATCAGGCGTGTTTAGTTTCTTTAATTGCCAAACATCAGGGAGTCAGAAATCGCATCGTTGCCGAACTCGCTCAGTCATGCCCACTCGATCAACCACTGGGTTTGTGCTTGAAAAATCGTTTTGTATTAGAAAAAAAACAACTGAAACGATTATTTCAGATACAGGTATTACAAAAAGTATGTGCTTTGTTTGAACTCAAGGAGGGTCGGTTTGAGTTTGAACAAAATGTTGCCTTACCCACGCGAGAAATGACTGGATTAAGTGTACCTTTAGCGGCTATCAATCAATACTGTTTGTTAAAGGCTTCTTTAGAGGAGTTGCCGATGGTCACTGGACTCTGAGAGACGGGTTTTTGGGGAGAAGAGGGAAAAAAGTCAGAAAAATTATGACCATTTTTTTAGCGCTTGGTGCAGTGCACCTTCAGGCACAGCTTCAAGATTGAAGGGTTCACCCGATGTCACTCGTTCCAGCGCTTCAAAAAACGCCTTAACTCCCATGGCTGGGCCATCGGGGTGATCCATAATCCCAGTACCAGCGTTGAGAATAACATCCTGACCGTAATCTGCCAGCGCTTTGGGTACGATACCTGGGTGAATGCCAGCCGAGGGGACAGGGAAAACATTGCGCGATCGCAAATTATCTCGAATTCGCCTTTCCTCTTGCGCGTCAAAGGGTAAACTCCCATAATGGGCGGGATACAACACTGCATCCGCCCCACAATAGGCCATCAGCGTTCCCAACACCACCGAGTAAGCCATACCGTAATCGGGGGAACCACACAACGCCCCAGCTAAGGCGGGATGGGCAAAAATTGGCACGTTAATTTCTGGGTCAGCCGCTAAGGCGTCTAGTACCGAGTAGCCATAGGTTAGGACGTTGAGTAAGAGAGCATTTGCCCCCTCACGCACCAAAAGACGGGCTTTCTCAATTAACTTGTCGGCTGCACCCGTCACATTCACGGCATAAAGTACGGTGCGATCCGTTTGCTGCTTGACTTCATCGAGTACCTTGCGGCAAGCTTCCAGCCGCTTTAGTGTTGGGGCAACCTCCAAATCCCCCAGAATCTCATCATCTTTAATAATGTCTAGTCCTGCACCCGCCACCTCTTGCAAAATCGCCCCATGGTCATCGGCAGAAAGTCCCAAGGCTGGCTTGAAAATTGCCATAATTAAGGGGCGATCGCACACTCCTAGCCGTTCCCGAATTCCTGTAATACCGACTTTGGGAAGCCTGCCGTAGTGTTCCGGAAGGCGCACTGCCATGACTTTTGCCGCCCCAGCCATTGAGTATTTGCCGAAAATCATCGTCAGTAGGCTGGGGATATCGTTCTCCACGTTGACTTCGGGAAAACGGATGGTGACAAGACTGGAACCATCGGGTTGAGTAATACCGTTGACGACTTCACCCAGATGCGACTTCAACACGTCCTCTCGATGGGCAAAACGAGCATCCCAGGTGCCCGCTGTTTGTCCTACTGCAATGATTTTGGCTTGTTTTTGGGCATCTACACCGGGTGGAAAACGGTAATCAACTTCAATGGTCATTTTCAGGGCTAGTAATCTAGTAATGTGGATGGCTTTTTGAACTAAGACGGAGAGAGAGCTAGCTAGTACTCGTCTTTAAGATTTTATCGATTTTCGCGCCAAAACCGAGTTGATATCTTTCTTGGGGCTGATGGCAAAAAAAGTTAATCCCACTGTTAGTTCATGAGCGATCGCATCCTACCCATCTAAAGCACCTAACCCTCATCAAATGACTGGGACTGGTTCGGCGGACTAAAGTCATCAGGTAGCTCATCAATACGCTCAATTCCCAGCAGTTGGCACAGCTTCTTAAGTTGCGGAATGCTCAGTTTAGCCTCAGTCTTTCCAGCAATCCACCGTTGGTAAGTAGAACGGGGAATGCCGCAGTGTACCGCTAACTCGTCTTGGGTTAAAGTGGTTCGTTCAATTCTCAACGCTTCCCAAGCTGAATCGCTTGCCTGTTTTCGCCTTTTATTTTTTTGAGTCATTGCATACTAGCTAAGCATCATTCCTTGGATATTTGGTTTATTGGCCCAAAGTCATCCGGTATTTCGTCAAGTGACTGGATTTGCAACAGTTGCATCACTGCTTTCCATTGAAGAGGCGTTAGTTTTGCTTCCGTTACTCCGGCAATCCACCGCTGATAGGTACGCAATGGAATGCCGCACTGCACTGCAAATTCAGTCTGAGATAAATTTGTCCGCTCAATCCTCAGGGTCTCTATAAGTGACTCACTTTCTTGAGGTCTTCTGTCTTTCTTCATTCTATAACTTTGACGCGACATATTGACATCTGCTGTAATGCCACGACATAATGGCGTTATTGATCAGAGCAAAGGGCAGACAGCCTGAATTAAAACAGGTGCAGAGCTGCCCTTCGTTCTAGTGTCTCATTTTGTCGTAGTTCACCATTTCGGATTGTTCGCTTTGCCAGCACAGTGAACTACTGTGTGGTGTCAACTTGCCTGAGCGATCGCATGAAAACGGGCGATCTACCAATCAGACCATCATTAGCCAAATTTTTCCTATGAAACACTACAGGGTTCAATTACTCAATGTCATCAGGAAGGTCTTTGATCGATATGCCTGCTTGCTCCATCAGCTCAACTAACCGCTTTATTTGAGAAGCGGAAAGCGTAAGACGGTGATGTTCGCCCCGCTCGTACCGACCAATCGTATTGCGTGATAAACCGACCGCTTGCGCGAACTCTTCCTGAGTCATTCCCAGGCGTTCGCGAACTTGCTTCCAAGTTGGCACATTGGGGTTGAAATTTAAATTCTTATCGTCTACCATTTTAGCTATTGATGACCCACCCTGGGTCATTAACCAACAAGAAAACAAGGGGGAAACTAGGCGAAGTTGATCGCTTCTTGTTTCCCCGTCTTCTCTACGAAAGGTATCACCATTTCGGATTGTTCGCTTTGCAAGCACAGTGAATTGCTGTGTGGTGCAACCTGCATGGGCGATCGCTCTTTTAAATGCGATCGCTAGACCTTTATTATCCAAATTTTCCTATGAAACACTCTGACTGGCTGCGCCTCCAATCAGATAGCGCAGCGTTAGCGAGTCTTCGAGCGTCAGGCGACTGCATTTGTGCAAATCTACGCCAACACGGATACCAATGCCGCAAACAAACTCGACGCCTATCCTGGAAACTCTCCAAAGAGGGTCAGGAAGATTACATTCTCACATTCGCACCCTCGCCGATCGCGGATTGGAGCCTCATCCCCAATGAGACCAGCTCAGCCAGAACCCAACTGTGGCAACTCATTGAAAACACCTTAAACCGCATCAGAGGGGAAATCAAGACAACATCATCTCAACACCTTTCGCAAGCAGAAGATTACTCTCGTCCTTGGGCAATTATTCGACTCCTACCCGACGCCCGACGGTACACAGTTGCCAGGTTTCGTAACCGCCAGGATGCCGAAGACCATCTCAGATTCCTGAAGCGCTATATCCCTGCGGCTGGATTTGAAGTTCTTTTTGATGTACCCAACGAACTCACATCTACAGATGAAGTGAAGCCATCATGACCCCTTTATTTCGCCGTCTCCAACCCGCTCAAAAATTCCGCATCACCGTCAGTTGCATCGCCAAATTGCTAAAAATGCCCAAACACCAAATTGTGCGCGTCGAATGTTGGGCATACGTCCTCTTCGTCCATCGCACTGATAAGGGCGGACAATTCATCAGCTATCGCAAATTACGACAGTGGCTTTATGCCGTTGCTTGTCAGATTCAAAAGTGTTCCACCTGGCAACAACTGCGCTGCTTGTGGCTTGCGATTGAAGACGACTACAAACAGCACAAAAAGCAGTACGACGAGGAATATCACCCATGTTTGTGCAAAATTTGGACAAAACGCTGGGATAAATTTTGGAACGAGCAAACATCAGGCGACTCAGCCCTCGGATTCTGAATCCTGGTCAATTGTATCGAGCGATCGCATCCTACCCATGAACTTTGCCGATTTTTACCCTAATGTGACACCCTGGTATGTAAAGCGACCCCTTCCCAAAGCCACATGCAGGACTCTCGCGACTACTACAAAATTTTGCAAGTTAAAAGAAATGCCACTGCCGAAGAAATTAAAGAAGCGTATCGGCGACTGGCGCGGGAACATCACCCAGACTTGCATCCAGGAAATCCAGCCGCAGAAGAGCGATTCAAAGAAATTTGCCAAGCTTACGAAGTCCTGTCTGACTCCGTGCAGCGAACTCTGTACGACCAAAGATTAAACCCAACCTTCAGGGAATCTCATAAATCGGGGAAGAGTCATCAAGATTACTATGTTCGGGCTGTCGCCAAAGCTCTAGAGAAAGATTATCAAGGGGCGGTGGCGGATTATACGGAAGCGATTGAACTCAATCCTCACTTTGTCGAAGCTTACATCAAGCGGGGTGCAACACTTTACAAAATGGGCGATGCGCGGGGGGCGCTGAAAGATTGTAGTCAGGCACTCCGCATTAATCCTAACTCCTCTGGCGCTTACTATTACCAGGGCAGAGCGCGTTACAAATTGGGGTATACTCAGGCCGCGATTGAAGCGTATACTCAGGCGATCGCTAAAGAACCCGATTTTGCTCAAGCTTACTACCATCGAGGTCTAGCCAACAACGATCTCAAGGAATTAGCTAACGCGGCTGAAGATTTGAAAAAAGCCGCAAAACTTTTTCACGAGCAAGGGGATAGGAATGGCTACAGGCTGGCACAGGACACCTTGAGGTCGATCACCGGGAATTCAGTGAAACTGAAAAAATCTTCCCAGAAAAACCCAATCCGGTGGGTGAAGACAGTCTTGGATGATACACTCAGAGCCTTTCTCTCTCTAGCACTGAATCCGGCGGGAGGAATGCTGCCAGGGATGCTGTATCTGGACAAGCCACGGGCGATGGCTGTGGGAATTATGTTTGAGGCGATCGCTAATTTATCTTTTCTGGGTGGCGCTTATTTAGGATGGCGTGAGCAATTTAACTCTTCCCTATTCGAGTTATTTCTTGTCGGCTTGGTGCCCTTTGTCACGCTGATACTGCTCGTTGGAATTGCCCGTTTAATCGGTCGTTGTCGCGGTAGCTTGGCAGGGGATATCTTTCTTGCAGGTGCTTCTCTTTTACCTGCCGGGTTTCTAGCACTTGCCAGTGGAATCTCTCCCCTTTTGGGTAGCCAGATTATGTTAATACTCACCGTATTCTTCAGTTGCTACACCATTCTTATGCTTTACAGTGGTTGTACTCAAATTGCTAATTTATCCGAGAAAGCGGCGGCGCTATTAGTTCCGATGTTGTTGCTGGCGAGTGGCTGGCTTTCCTATTTTGCTTTTACTGCAATACAGCCTTAATAATTGTTATAGCTATCGCCATAAAAGTTAAGACCGATTAAACGCTATATCATGGGTATTGGGGCTGTTTTACTCCTGAATTCATGTGACCTCAACAGAATGGGATCAATTGCTGGGTTGAGTCAAGTCATCCGGTCGGGCGGAGGGAATCGCGTTAGGTTCGAGTGCGGTATAACGAAAGCAGAGACGGTGTTAGACCGCATTAATACTGAATTTGAGTAGCTGAAATCTACATATTATGAACGTTCGATCACTTTTCCGAGCTGCTACAGTTGAAGATGCTTCTTCCCCCTACAACACTATTCACCTCAAGGTTTTCTACCCAATCCAGATGTCAGACAGCGACCAAGAACAGAATCTGGGTATTGTTCCTGCTGATTCTCAACACTCGCCATTCAAGGTCGTCATTTTTTTCAACGGTATTAACTGTGGTTCTGAACTGTATCAATGGCTGGCTGTTAAATTGGCTTCGCGTGGGCTTGTGGTCGTTACGTTTTCCTGGGTTGCAGAAAATTTACCTGGGATGGTGGCTCTCACTCCAGGGGTTGACATTAAGATGTTGGCTCCACACCTCTATGGCACAGGACCGACAGCCTCCGCGTTACCAACCCTGATAGCAGCATTAGAGCAATTACAAGTTGAAGGGATTTTAGCTGGCTTGCTCGACTTAAACCACATTATTCTAGGTGGACATTCTGCGGGAGGTAGAGTCGCAATTGAAAGTGCAAACGAACGTTTTTTCCCACAAGTTGTAGCCGCTTTTGCCTATGGCGCACATACAGCAGCGACTGTACAGCTCGGATATGAACCAGGCACAATCTTACCCTTGCCTGATTCTTTGCCATTACTACTCATTGGAGGAACCTGCGATGGAGTTATTTATAATAGCAGCCATCGTTATGGACTGATGTGGGAACAACCTCAAACTCCAGTTATCCGTACCTTTCGGGAAGCACTCGCGGGTGGCAGAGGTGATAGTTATCTGCTCCTTCTGGAAGGAGCGAATCATTTTTCTGTTGCCCATCCAATTGATGCCACCACGGGTACCGTATTTTTAGACTTTCCAGCTAGCAAACCAGAAGAACAACTGCGAAATTTAATGGCCCAAGCGATTGGTTTATTCATTGATGCTCATGTTCGTTCCCAGGCAACCGCCATCGTTACTTTAAATCAACTATTAACCTCTAACAATTCTTTGATTGCATCATTTGATCGAAAGTAGTTGGAATTGAATTATTGTGCTGCCTATCTACACCCACAAACATGCTTTACTTCCAAGCCAATGCTGATTTCTGCAAACAGACTGATATCATGTCCGGCTAATCCGTTAAAAATTGTAGGTTGGGTTGATCTGTAGCTCACCCCAACCTACGTATTTAGTAAAACTGCTATATCTTGAGATATCACAATGATGAATCGCGGATCAAAATGGATGGTAATAAGCTTCATACTAGGCTTAGTTAGCGCTTTATTAACTTCATTTAGCCTGAGTCTTAAGTCTGAGGCTTTATCCATTGCTACAAATAATACTCTCATAAGCACACCGACTCAGGCAGAGAGTGTGAGTGAATCAGAGTTATCCTTACCTCTGATCACTTCACCTCAGCAGGTTGCTCAAGCTCCTCTTCCTTATGATGCACGACTCATTGATATTCGCAAAGTTAATTCTAAGATTGCTCTCGATATTCGCTATGCAACGACCAATAATTTTTTGAAGCGCAAATTGTACCCAACGGCAAGATGTGTGCTTAGAGGTGCAGCGGCAAGAAGACTCTCACAAGTTCAACAAGATTTGGAAAAAAAAGGATTGGGACTGAAGGTTTATGACTGTTATAGACCTCTTTCGGTGCAAAAATTAATGTGGCAAGTTAAGCCTGATTCTCGCTATGTGGCGAATCCCAAGAATGGCTCTCGGCATAATCGCGGAGCTGCTGTTGATCTAACGCTAGTTGATCGGAATGGCAAAGAATTAGAAATGCCAACTGGCTTTGATGATTTTACAGTGAAAGCGCACAGAAATTACGCAGGTGCAAGCGCTCAAGCGAAGAAAAATCGTAAGGTGCTTGAGGATGCAATGAAAAAATATGGGTTTATACCTTTACCGACAGAATGGTGGCATTTTGATGCACCCGGTTGGGATAAGTTTGTGATTCTCGATGTGTCCTTTGGAGCCATTCCTTAATTTGTAACACCATCAGTCTATAAAGGGAGTATTAATTTCATGAATCCCCAACTTTTAGATAAACCCGCCCGTCAGCCAACTGAGGAAAAACTTGTGACTCTGTATGGTATCACCTGGGAAAAGTTTAAAGCGATAGAAGCACAGCTAAACGACAACCGAGATGTCAAACTGTCATATTTATCAGGGGTGTTAGAAATTAGGTCACCCATTGGTGAAGAACATGAGGATATCAAAAGTACTCTTGGTTTGCTGTTAGAAGCTTACATGAGAGAAAAGCGTATCCGATTTTACAAGCGTGGTGGATTCACTCTAGAATCACCTGGGTATGCCTCCGGTACACCTGATGATTCTTACAGTATTGGCAGTAAGAAAGATGTTCCTGATATTGTTATTGAAATCATCGTCACCAGTGGGACTATCACTATACGAGAACTATTTAAGCCGATGAAAGTTCCTGAAATTTGGTTCTGGAAGTCTAATCAGCTAAAAGTTTTCCGCTTGAAAGAGGGAGATTATGAAGAGGTTTCCCGGAGTACCTTTTTTCCAGATTTAGATTTAGCTTTGTTACTGCGTTATCTTGGACAGCCTGATCAGTACGATGCCGTGCAGGAGTTTGAAGCTGTGATTCGGGGTGAGGGAGGTTGAAGAGGATGCTTGATTTGTGCGATCGCGTATTGTGGAAAGAATACGTTGTTACTGGAATTCTTGACAAGGTGTTCAGTTCCAGTAATCTAGATACTTATATTTTGTAGCTGCCGCCCCGCTCCCTAGCTCTCTGTACAGGCTTATTACTTGCCTCCTCTTCAATTTTTTTCCAATTCGCTTGCTCTAATACTGCATCTAGCACGTCTGAGATTTGACACCGTTGCTCATAGGCGATGCGTCTTAAGATATCGTGGTGTTCGGGCTGTACATATACAGGCTTTCTTTGCGTCTGTGCCATTTGCCCTATTTGAGTGAACAACTTTGCTTCTCAGTATACCTTAGCTAAATAGCTGCGTTGACAATTAGCTAATTAGCTAATTTAATAAATGATATACAGTCCATCCCTGCTTGAGTATGTACCAGCAGCTAGATTTGTTTGAACTGCCCTACGCAGATCAAAAGGTTAAAGCACCAATTACTACGACAGCAACTGTCATTGAGCTATTTGCAGGGGCTGGTGGTTTAGCACTTGGACTGGAAAAAGCTGGCTTAAAAGCTAAAGCACTCATCGAAATTGATAAAGATGCTGTAGCGACGCTTCGACATAACCGTCCAGATTGGAATGTGATTCATGCTGATGTTTCTAAAGTATCTTTTGAAGGCATGAGTGCAGATGTTGTGACGGGAGGTTTTCCTTGCCAAGCCTTCAGTTATGCAGGTAAGGGTTTAGGATTTGAAGACACCCGTGGTACTTTATTTTATGAGTTTGCCCGTTGTATTAAAGAGATACAACCTAAACTTTTTTTAGCGGAAAATGTAAGAGGTTTAATCAGTCATCAAAACGGTAAAACTCTCAAAACCGTTCTATCTGTCCTGGGATCTCTAGGTTATAACGTTCAGTATCGTTTACTGAATGCCGTTAATTATGACGTTCCACAGAAGCGAGAAAGAATCATTATTATTGGTACTCGCCCAGGTATTCGTTTTCAGTATCCTGCACCCTCTCCAAAGATTCTTACTTTAAGAGATGCCCTAAAAGATGTTCCACCTTCTGAGGGAATGAAATATAGCCCTAAGAGAGCCAAAGTTTTAGCTTTAGTTCCACCCGGTGGTTGTTGGCGAGATTTGCCAGAAGATATCCAAAAAAGCTTCATGATGAAAAGCTATTATCTCACAGGTGGGCGAACAGGTATGGCACGTCGAATCTCTTGGGATGAGCCAAGCCTAACTCTTACTACTTCACCGTCACAAAAACAAACGGAGCGTTGTCATCCCGATGAAACTAGACCGTTTACAGTAAGAGAGTATGCCAGAATTCAAACATTTCCTGATGATTGGGAATTCATAGGTGGTGTAGGCTCTAAGTATAAGCAAATTGGCAATGCCGTTCCTGTGAATTTTGCTAATCATCTGGGACGTTCTATAGTTAATGCTCTACTCAGTGGCTCACATGAAGATTACCTGGGGTAAAAAATATCGTTAAATTGCTCGCCAAAATTTTCTTGCCCCAGTTGCTCAAAAACATGTAATATATCAACCCAAGTATTACTGTGACCTGAGCAAAAGTCCCAGAATTCATCTTGAACCCACGCATCTTTTCCTTTCTCAAGTGGATAGGCTCTTTTGCCTTGATGATTCCACCAATCATCTGAGTATGGATTGAACGGAAAAGCTATACGAGCTTCAAAATTTGCAGAGGGATCTTGGCACAGCCTGTAAGCATACCACTCAAGAAGCTGTGAGTTGAATTTTAGTCCGTCACCTTGATTGGGTTGGACAGTTTTTATGTCGAAAACATATTCTCTTCCATCTTTAGATAGATAGACATCTACCCCCTTGCCCGCTGGTGGAGCTATATAGCTTAAATTACTTCTATCAATTCTCTGTGCTGCATTTCTCATCTGTTCGACACACTCATCCATTGATATCCATGTAGACTTACTTTCGCGAAGCCGTCTTAACTTATCGATTGCTTCAGATAAGACTTGTGGAAAAGGTTCTGGCATCAAAAGCTTCCTGTCTTCAATTGTGAAATCATTGGCTTTCGCTAAAACTTTTGCGACTGGTTCCCAGACAGTAGTACCCAGGCTAGTTTCTAAGCCCCCTATTAGAGATCGGATTCGCCGTTCTACAGGGAAAATAAGGTCAAGTACATGAGTAACCTTGACCTTCTTGCGTTGAAAAAATCTTCGGATAGAAGCTTCAATGCTCTGCTTGAGTTCTGCTTTCAACTGTGCATCCATATATATGCATTCACAGATTGGGCTAACTTATCTTCCCTCAACTTTAGCCTGATAACTCAATGCTCACCAAAATGCGATCGCCCTCCATCATCCCAGACTCCCAAACACTCCCCCCTATTACGAATTACCTCAATTCGTTAAAAATTCCCCAACCTAGTCCAATCCGCCCAATTAGGGTGATACAATCCTCAACCATAGCTAGGGGTGCCTGAGCAACCAGGCTGAGATTACACCCTTTGCACCTGAGTCCGGTTAATACCGGCGGAGGGAAGCTCTTAATAGAGGGAATCAATAATGCGGACAGAATGGATCGCCAAGCGGCGTGGGCAGAGTAATGTTTCACAAATGCACTATGCCCGCCAGGGTGTTATTACTGAAGAAATGCACTACGTTGCTCAACGGGAAAACCTCCCACCTGAGCTGATTCGAGACGAGGTGGCACGGGGGCGGATGATTATTCCTGCCAACATCAACCACACCAATCTAGAGCCAATGGCAATTGGCATTGCCTCAAAGTGTAAGGTGAATGCCAATATCGGCGCTTCCCCCAACTCCTCCAATCTCGATGAAGAAGTCGATAAGCTGAAGCTGGCGGTAAAATACGGTGCCGATACCGTCATGGACTTATCCACTGGTGGTGGTAATTTGGATGAAATCCGCACCGCTATCATCAAGGCTTCACCCGTCCCCATCGGCACAGTGCCAGTTTACCAAGCCTTAGAAAGCGTCCACGGCACGATTGAAAACCTCACTGCCGATGACTTTCTCCACATCATTGAGAAACACGCCCAGCAAGGCGTGGATTATCAAACCATCCATGCCGGGATTTTAATTGAGCATTTGCCCTTAGTCAGAAACCGCATCACCGGGATTGTCTCTCGTGGTGGCGGTATTCTCGCACGGTGGATGCTGCATCACCACAAGCAAAATCCCCTCTACACCCACTTCAACGACATCATCGAAATCTTCAAAAAATATGATGTCTCGTTCAGTTTAGGGGATTCCCTGCGTCCCGGTTGTACCCACGATGCCTCTGACGAAGCTCAACTCGCTGAACTCAAAACCCTCGGACAACTAACCCGTAAAGCCTGGGAACATGACGTACAGGTGATGGTGGAAGGGCCAGGGCATGTGCCAATGGATCAAATTGAGTTTAATGTCAAGAAGCAAATGGAAGAGTGTTCAGAAGCACCCTTCTATGTGTTGGGGCCATTAGTAACCGATATTGCCCCCGGTTATGACCACATTACCTCAGCGATTGGTGCGGCGATGGCGGGGTGGTACGGTACGGCAATGTTGTGTTACGTGACACCCAAGGAACATTTAGGGTTACCCGATGCCGAGGATGTGCGAAATGGGTTGATTGCCTACAAGATTGCGGCACATGCTGCCGACATTGCACGGCGTCGTCCGGGCGCACGCGATCGCGACGACGAACTCTCCAAAGCGCGGTACAATTTCGACTGGAACCGTCAGTTTGAACTTTCCCTCGACCCCGAACGCGCACGAGAATATCACGACGAAACCCTCCCCGCTGACATCTACAAAACGGCTGAATTCTGCTCGATGTGTGGGCCTAAATTCTGCCCGATGCAGACGAAAGTGGATGCTGATGCTTTAACAGAATTAGAGAAGTTTCTAGCTAAAGAACCAGTTCAGCAAAGCTAGAAAAACAATCACAAACTCAAGTTTTTAAGGGGCACGAATTAACTCGTGTCCCTATTGGTTATATAACGGAAACTTCTGCCTTCTGCCTTCCCTCTTCTGCCTTCTTCAATGCAAATCGGTGTGAGCGATCGCCTCAAACAACGGCGGCAGTGCGGAATTTAATGTCGCTATCCGTGTACTCTGGAACCCAACCTTCAGTCGTGGTGAAGTAACGTACCGCTTTAATCCGTCGTGATGAAGTCAGATAAAACCAGTGTTCCGTGTTGGCGGGAACATTGATGTATTCTTCCGGTTGCACCGTCACTTCCACCTGGCTACCATCCGGACGCACAAAGCCAAAGACGCCCTCACCTGCAACGATATAGCGAACTTCGTCATCAGCGTGGTAATGACAACGGTCGAATTTGGACAGGAGGGTGTCGAGATTCGGTACTTGTGGATGCAGCACCACTAAGTCACGGGATTGATAGCCAGCCGAAATTTTGAGTTGTTCAAAGTACTTATCCAGTGCTTGGAGTACCTGTTCCTTCTGTTCATCGCTCAATGCGTCTTTCGCGAGTAAGGCGTGAATTTCTGGATTATCCCCGATCGGCCATCGATTGAGCTGAACATTCAGAGGAGCCAATTCCCGGTCAAGATCATCCAGCTCAGTGTAGGTTGTCCCATCTTCCAGTCGCAAAATTGCCACAATACACCTCCAGGTTGCAAGAGTTAGGCACCATCTCTCATGATAATTGCTCGACATTAGAACACAGGGTAACCTGACGGCTAGGATTCCTTTGCCATCTTCGCCACGGCTGCCAATACAGCCTCATGAATCAACCCATTACTGGCTATAATTCCCTGATTATTCACCAGCTTGGCTCCGAAGGAAAAATCTAAAGGCTGACCATACATATCCGTTACCCGTCCCCCCGCTTCTTCGACCATAATCACTCCGGCGGCATGATCCCAAGTATTTTGCCGTTTTTCTGAAGTAATCGGAAAAGGTAGACGGAGATAGAGAGCCGCTTCACCTCGTGCGACTACACCATATTTTGCTTGAGAATCGAGCTGCCACGGGGGAGCCGTCAGTCCTATAGCTTGCACCACCGCTTCTTGTAACGTGGGATTACTATGCTCCGATACAATACTCTTGGCTAATCGGCGTAAACTCTCCTCCGAAGCGTCGGTAACGCGAAGCGGACGTGGCGCACCTCCGGCTAAGGGAATCATCGTGGCTCCCTGACCCCGCACGGCTACAAACAGAACACCCCGTTCTCCATCCGGTTGGGTCAAATCAACGGGTAAAGCAGGGCAACCTAAAAGACCGAGTTTTAACTCACCCGCCTCAACCAGCGCTAAGGCGATCGCATATTGGTCACCTCGGATATATCCTTTTGTGCCATCAATGGGGTCTAAAGTCCAGTATCGAGATTTGACTTGAGCATTCCCTCGATCAATCCAAGTCGCAACGGACTCAGGCGTCGCACTGGGTAGGTAAGCCTGAACGTATTGGGTCACCCGTGCCAACTGATCGGTTTGGGTTCGCAACAAGGTGGAATCTTCTTCACCAATCACGGGGTCATTGGGAAACGCTTCTCCTAGGGCTTGACAAATTATCGCTTGGGCGCTGAAGTCAGCCACAGTTACAGGAGTGCGATCCGGTTTGGCGATTGCTAACGAGCCTTGTTCTCGACGCACTTGTTCACATAACTTGCCAGCCGTCACCACGGCTGCTATGGCTACCTGTTTCTCTCGCTCGTACAACATGATGAATGCTCTTCTCTGGATTGGTCGATGCTACAACGTCCAATCAGACTATCCTACTGAACAGAAGATGAGTTTAATCACTGATCGTCCCGCTATCACGTTTGGACTCAAGGCGAGTCGAAACCGTATACCCCTGGTTCTCTGCCTGTTTACCCAGAGCTGGAGCGAGCGACCGCTTGAGGCTATTGTTGCTCAGAGGATTGTGAAAGAATGTGCCAGTTTGCGGGGGTAGTGTGGGGTCAAGGACAATCTCGACAAGGCTTTTTACCACACCTGTTAAGGGAATCGCCAAAATCACTCCCAAAAGCCCTCCCACTCTGGCTCCCAAAAGCAGAGATATAAAGATAATCACGGGGGATAAACCCGTTAAGTTGCCCATAATCCGGGGCGCAATTAAATTATCTTTGACCTGTTGGATTGCGATCGCAATTCCCAACACTTCCAGCGCTAACCACCAGTCGATAAACGCCACCACAATCACCACGGTGGCAATCCCCAAGGTCGCGCCGATAAACGGAATGACTTCCATTAACCCGATAAAAACGGCAAAAAGCAGGAAAAAAGGAACATTGAGCGCCCAAAAGGTGGGTGTGAGGGTCACGGCCATAAACAAACCCAACAGTAGCTGACCCGTAACAAACCGTTGTAAATTGCGCTCCAGGGATTGGGTTAACTCATCTCGAATGGTTGGGGACAGTAAACTCGTTAGACCTCGCCAAACCCGCTCACCATCAATGAGCATGTAAAACGAAATCACCAGGATTAAAATCAAATCCAAAAACCAGTTAAATGTACCGACGACTAAGCCGACACCCGTAGACGCGATCGCTTCTGCTTGAGCTTGTACCCGCGCCAATAGTTGGGAGGCTAGAATCCGCACATCAAACGGCAAATTGTGCGCCACACTCCAGTCTTGGAAGCTGGCCAACTGTTGTTGACCTTGTTCCAGCAGCGAGGGTAAGTTCGTTACCAATTGTCGCCCTTGGTTAAATACAGGCGGTACAAGGGTTAGGGCAATGAACACAACGGCAATCGCCGCTCCTAAATAGACGAGTACAGCCGCCAAACTCCGAGGCAAGAAGGGTTCAACAACAGCGACAGCATAGTTGAGCAAAAAGGCAACTAGAGCCGCTGTGAGCAAAATACTGATTAATTCACCCACATAGCTCAGGGCATTCAGCGTTACCCAGCCTGTCACTAAGACAAGTAGCCAAGTAATCAGTAACTGTTGGACAGGTGAAAAGATAGACTTCATCGAGGTTCTGTTGTTTGGCAATCTACTCCCCTTAAGGCAGTAGTTCGTAGCATAATCACCATCACCCTATTATGAGGTATGGCTCAGGACTACAAAATACTAATGGCGATTAGCTCCAAGGTTTGAGGTTAGCCACTGGAAAAATTAGATAAAGTTAACCTAGAGTTTTTTGGCTCTAGCGCCATTTAGCTCTAGGCTATTGCTAGCAACAATATCTGTCAATTATCGAATCAGCCCTAGAGGAGGGGAAACCATGACTCTTGCCATTATGGAAACGGAGAAAGGCACCATCAACCTGGAGTTGTTCGACCAGGATGCACCGAATACGGTGAAGAATTTTGTAGACTTAGCTGAAAAAGGGTTTTACGACGGCCTCACCTTCCACCGCGTCATCCCTAACTTTATGATTCAAGGTGGCTGCCCGCAGGGAACGGGAACGGGTGGCCCTGGTTACCAAATTAAGTGTGAAATTAATTCCAATAAGCACTTAGCGGGTACTTTGTCAATGGCTCATGCGGGTCGTAATACGGGGGGGAGTCAATTCTTTATTTGCCACGCTCCTCAACCCCATTTAGATGGAGTACACACGACTTTTGGTCAAACGAAAGACATGGATGTTGTCAATGCGATCCGTAAGGGTGACAAGATTCTTTCGGTCAAGATTGAACAAATTTAGCCATACCTAAAGATGGCTAAGTGAGGTAGACCGTCGGTTTCACGGTTGTAGTTTCGGACATGCGATCGCTACGGCAACTGTTCACGTAGGGAGTACCTAGCGATCGCATACATGCTGTTTAGAATAGCTGCACCCTGTAATCTTTCCCTTTCATCAGGGAGTGGGTTCGGTCATTTCCAAGGGTAAAAAACCCTAACCTAAATGTTGCTGAACGACTCGAACCAATTCAGATGTCCAATGTTCGGCAACGTCAGCCGACTCGGCTTCTACCATCACCCGGATCAGCGGTTCTGTACCCGAAGCGCGGACGAGAATGCGTCCAAGACCTGCCATTGCGGCCTCCGCTTGTGCGATCGCGGAATTCACCGCATCACAATTGTGCCAGTTCAGTCGGCGTTCGCGGTCTTCCACTCGTACATTCCGTAACAATTGGGGGTAGGGTTGGAAGCTTTGATCCACTAGCTGAGTTAAAGGCACTCCCGATTGGCGCACTAAAGACGCCAAATGTAAAGCCGTCAACATCCCATCGCCCGTCATATTGTAGTGATGGCAGAGAATATGTCCCGACTGCTCACCACCCAGCATGGCTCCAGTGCGCTGCATTTCCGCCTGAACATACTGGTCGCCCACCGCCGTTCGTACCAGGGAACCGCCCAACTCATTCCAGGCTCGTTCAAAGCCTAGATTAGCCATGACGGTTGCCACAATTAAATCTCCCGGCAGCTTTTGGGCTTGTCGTAAGGCTTGACCCCAAAAATAGAGAATGTAATCCCCATCGATCACCCGACCCTTGGCATCGACCGCCATGACGCGATCGGCATCTCCATCAAAGGCAAAACCCATATCAGCTGAATACTGCCGCACCGCTTCTTGCAAAGGCTGGAGGTGAGTCGAGCCACAATTAACATTAATGCGATCACCATCCGCTTCGTGATGCAAGCAGATCACCTCTGCCCCTAACTCAGTAAACACCTGATCTGCCAGCGCTACAGACGCCCCCCAAGCCAAATCCAACACAACCCGCATACCGCGTAAATCGGTCACCTCTTGCAGAGGATGACGCAGCGATTCCACATAATTCGTGAGCAATTCAGGTCGATAGTAGTACTGTCCCTGCACATTAGCGGGAATCGCCTCTCCAGAAAAACCTCTCAAGCCTGCTTCAATCTGCTTTTGCAACGCGACTGGTAGCTTTGTCCCTTCTGAGGCAAAAAATTTAATTCCATTGTCTTCTGGTGGGTTATGACTGGCAGAAATCATCACTCCTCCAATCGCATCCGTCATACGGGTGAGATAGGCAATGCCAGGAGTGGGGCATAACCCCAAGTTCCACACCTCTAAACCGGCTGCCGTGAGACCGGCTGTCAGTGCCATTGCCAACATATCGCTGGAGTTTCGCGAGTCTTGTCCCACAATCACGGGGCCAAGTGCAGGTGTCTGTGTTTGCAATACCTGACCGGCCCAGAAACCAACTTGTAACGCTAAATCGGCATTGAGTAAATCTCCTACTCGTCCCCGAATGCCATCGGTGCCAAATAAGGCAGTCGTCGGTAGCGTTAGAGACCGACTCCCAAGGCTGACACTGGTCGAGGATGCCTGCTGATGTCGAGGCAATACCTCTAAACGAGAGAAGCCCTGAGTCCGGACTGGGGATGTAACCATAAACCAATTTTCCTCACACAACACACTCAATGTGGAGGATAGCACTTTCTACTATAGAGTTCCCCTATTGTTACTCTCGATCCCTCTCAGGGAAGAGGTGACCATGAATGAAACAAGGAAGAGAAGTGGGCAATCACAGATGACCGCCGCCGGAGATGACCGGAGTTTTAGTGAGGATGAGGAAGGGAGGGAAGATTTTATCTAAATAGCTTCTGATCCCTAGGGCCTGTCGTTGTCATCCTACAGGTTTGTGTCACTCCATCCAATTCATCTCAGATGTAGCTCGGAAAAAATTTAATCTTAAAAAATTAATTTATTGGTGTTATAAAATTTTTTATCCGTTGCTGTGCTTCCTAAGTATATGGAAGATATACCTTAGGAGGCTATTAGCTAAAAGCTTTCACAGACCTAGCTTTGTTTCTGGGCAAACTATTAAAAATTAGTGATTAGTGACAGCGACTCAAATATCGTCGAGCTTGCCAACTTCGGAGCCACTGAGGAGTTGATAGACGGAAACGCCTCCCCTGTACAGACCGCTCAGAACCTGAAGCACTACTAAGATAGGGATAGCAAACAAAGCTACACCCAGACCACAGAAGACAATAGCGAATCTCTCAGATAAAATCCCTGATTGGGGTTGATCGTTAAACTGGCTATTAGGGGTCGTAGAAGCGTCCTGAAAAGCTATCATTTTGGTTTTCGCTCTCATCTAGGGTTAGTTTGGTTAACTATCCCTAATTATGTCTAAAGGTAGAGAGCTTTTTATCAAGGGATAGTATAGATGGTTGGCGACTGTATAAAGTTTGTGTAAAATCTTTCCTCTGTCACTCAGAGGAATCGGGGATAGGAAGCGTGGAGGATATCACACCCCAGCTTCTGATAGGAACGGTTGCATTGTGTCCCAAGTCAGACCTTGCTGAAGATAGCGAGGCGCATCAGGGTTGTAAGGACTGGCAACTCGGTCAATTGAGACAATGTGTGCTTCTGGAGGTAGGACAGGGATATCCGGATCAAAAGCGGTTGGGCGCATCAAAGAACTGGAAAATCCTTTAAAAATCGCAATCTGGTCTTCTTCCCCATCTACTTCAACCGTGACAATCAAAACTTCCTGTGGACGCTTAATCGTGTATTGCTCTAGACGCCGCCCCATGGAATTAGTCATGCGAATCGCTACTCAATGTATGGCGTACTTATTGTTCCATTGCTGAACGCCCTTGCTTGCCCAGCCGAATCAGGACGAAATAGCTTAAGTAAAGGACGTAGACGATTAATCCTGTCATTCCCAGAAAACCGAGAAATCCCGGTCTGGAATCGTTATGGAAATACTGTTTGAATAACAAGGGTGGCCCTAACCAAACTTGACAAAAAGGCGTCTTGACTGACCCTGCCAAAAAGGCACAGCTAAGAAAGGGAATACTTGCTAAAGCGCCCAAGATACAATATGCAGTAATAGCCCAGCGCCATGATGTCAGTGCCAACTTTAAAGGACGCTGCGGTTGATCCTCAATATCTTCGTTCACATCCACCCAAAACCACAGGGCAATGGGAATTAGGATACGACCGAACCAACCCGAAACAAAACCAAGCGGCAAACCGGCAATAAATAGGTAAACAGTAATCGCCAAGAGACTGGCAACACGCCAGTAGATGATCAATAGGCGTACCATCGAATCCACTTTCTGAACAAAAGCCCAAATAAGCAGAATCAACGGGATGATCACCGTAATCAAAACTGCTAATCGGTAGTCTGTCCAAACTAGGGATCGAAGAAGTTCGTCTTGCATTGCTCGTTGCCGAAAAGACCTTTATCTATGTTATGCCAGTAGGGGCAGGTTTCCCCCTATCTGGCTGGATAGCATTCGGCTGTGTTCGTGTGCTACCCCCAGTATCAAGCCCCTTTTTTACAACAAATAGCTGGAATCCTCAGATTGGGAGTTCCAGCTACTTGCGCCCATTGGCTGATGTGCCTAAACCAACTGAAGCTGACTTGAGGCAATGAATCTTAGTCTTCGTACACCCGACATTCATCGGCGTCAGGGTTAGCGTCGCAATATTGCTCAAAAGCGTTTTTCTTGGGAGCTTTTTGGCGTTGGTGCGCGGCTTCAGCTTGTAGTTCTTCTACTACATCCCACGCTGCTGCACAGGCTCCGGAATCTGCACCGTTTACATCACAAGCAGCTCTAGCTGCTTCGCGCTCTTGTTGGATTTTTTCTTCAATGTTGTTGCTCATTTCCTTACCTTTTCCTGCGTACTGTACTTAAGTACAGCAAGTTGCTTAGTCGAGAGGGAATCATGATTAATCTAGTCTTAGCGCCAATTGGGTTCTTAATCACCCGATTAATCCGGATTTTTTAAGATTGTGCCAATTTTTGCCTGCCGACGGTCAGTTCGTCTCTTACAGACTTAACTGATTTCACTGCCTACATATTAACTTATGTGAAGCACAATCGCTAGCCATTCAGTCGCCCTGTCAGGATAAAGGCATGTGTTCGGTATCTAACCTTACCTTATAGAGTTGCCCCTGGTAGCGCTATCATAAGGCTTAAACCGCCTGCCAACTCCTAAGGGCAAAAATCGGCATCGGGATTGAATTCGGCAAAACCAATGGCTAATCCAATTCAGTGGGCAAATGCCTTATCTACCTGTCCATCTTTGGAAGCAGCAATCGCGGAAGTGGTAGACCGCGTCCAAAAGTCGTTGACCGCCACACCTGATTTAGGGTTGGTGTTTATCTCGTCTGCCTATGCCAGCGAGTATTCTCGACTGATGCCCTTACTGCGAGAGCAGTTGTCGGTGCCAGTGATCATTGGCTGTGGGGGTAGCGGCATTATCGGTATGAACTCCCAAGGTGAAACCCAAGAAATCGAGGGAGAACCGGCTCTGAGTCTCAGCTTGGCTCACCTGCCTGATGTTCAGGTTCAAGCTTTTCACATCCCTGGAGATGGCTTACCCGACCTAGATAGTCCCCCCAATACCTGGGTGGATTTGATTGGTGTTGCACCCCAGGAAGAACCTCACTTTATTTTGTTAGCAGACCCCTTTTCCGCCATCAATGATTTGCTGCAAGGGCTGGATTTTGCCTATCCAGGGTCAAGCAAGGTAGGAGGAATGACCAGTGCTGGCGCGATGGGTGTGCAAAGTGCCCTATTTTGTAACTATAAACTCTACCGCGAGGGCACCGTTGGAGTCGCTTTGAGCGGCAATATTGTTTTAGAAACAATTGTGGCTCAAGGTTGTCGTCCGATTGGTCAAACGTATCAGGTGACGGCCTGTGAGCGGAATATTGTGTTGGAATTAGCCACACAGGATAACGTCGAGAAGACCAGCAGCGAGATTGAGTCCCGTCGCCCATTGGAAGTTCTGCGAGATTTACTGCAAAGCCTCAGTGAGGAAGACCGACAACTGGCACAGCATTCTCTGTTTGTCGGTGTTGCCCGCGATGAATTTAAGCAACAACTGGGTCACGGAGACTTTCTGATTCGCAACTTGTTGGGCGTCGATCCCAGAGTGGGGGCGATCGCAATTGGCGATCGCGTTCGACCCGGTCAGCGTATCCAGTTCCACCTGCGGGATGCCCGTACCTCCGAGGAAGACTTAGAACTGCTCCTCCATCGCTATCAAAAGGATACCTCTGTTACTTCAGAGGCGGCTGGTGCTTTAATGTTTTCTTGCCTAGGTCGGGGAAAAGGACTCTACGGAAAGCCTGATTTTGATTCCCAACTGTTTGGTCGCTACTTGAGTAACATTCAACTCAGTGGCTTCTTCTGTAACGGTGAAATTGGCCCCGTGGGTGGTAGCACGTTTCTGCATGGCTACACCTCAGTTTTTGGGATTTGCCGTTCAAAACGTTGAACGTTGGAAAGTTGAACGTTGAAAGTTACAGCTAATCTTCAAGCCTGCAACTCTTTTCAAACCTTCAACCTACCAACTTCAACCTTCATTTCAATAACAGCGTCGTATGGTTGTCGATCAGAGCCGGTTCACCGTCGCTGCTGATCGCGCTAAATGCCTCGAAGTAGCGGCGAGCTTCTGGGAAGAACTCTGGGAAATCAAATAGGGAGTCACCGGCAGCAATGTTAGCCCAGAAGTAGCGCAGACTAGGGACAAGTTTTTCAGCGTCTGCTAGGGGTAAGTTTAACGGCTCCGTGGTGAGAAGTTTCAGCATGAACGGATGGGAGCGATCGCCCATTAATTCTCGTGATTTCTGGGGCAAATTCTCCCAACCGGGCACTGACGTCACTCGATGAGACTCAATCTGTAACCATTGTTGTCCTTGCTCGTCCGTTCTGAACTCAAATATCCGATAAGGGTGAGGATAGCTCACGAGAGAACCAGTTGTGATGTCGTAGACGCCCTCATGGTAGGCGACATCCTGAACGTGTAAGTGACCCGTAAACACCAAATTTACCCCAGCCTGCTTGAGGATTTTCAGCAGCGCCGGAGCATTGTCCAACATATATCGCCGTCCCATGGGATGGCGAGATTGATAAGGTAGATGCTCTACAACATTGTGATGCACCATGACCAGTACCAACTTATCCTCGCTCTCTCGCAGTACTTGCTCAAGCCAGACTAATTGCTGTTCATCGAGACACCCCAATTGTTTACCCGACGCATCAAATTGATTGGAATTCAACCCAATTAACTGGACTCCCGGTAGGATTTCAGTGGTGTAGTACAACTGGTCTGGATTGTCATAGCCCAATTGATGGTAATAGTAGGGAAAGTCTTTTAATCCAATCGAGTGTTCATTCGGCAGTAGATTTGGAACATCATGATTCCCTGGCACCACGTACACCGGAAAAGGCAACTGGCTCAACCGCTTTTGCAACCAGGCATGATTATCTCTTTCACCATGCTGAGTTAAGTCTCCAGGTAGTAGCAGAAAATCAATATTTTGCTGCTTCAAGTGTTCCATAATCAGCTCTAGGGCTGGAATACTAACTTCCACTAAATGGAACCGATTGGGATGATCCCAAATGGTATGAGGTAGCCCGATGTGCGGGTCGCTCACTACCGCAAAGCGAAAATTTAGACCCATGATATAAACTTTATTAAAATCCATGCAAGGCATAATTAAAATTATCCCTCATTCCCTTGTTCTTGTTGCACTTAAATAGCAAATCTTATTTTTTCTTATCACTTTATGCTCAAAAATATGCTTAAATTGGGAAGGATTATTAGATTTTCAGGAACATAAGTGCTAACCCTTGAGCCAGCAATATATTATTAAAAATTAAGAGAAGAGTCTAGGATTAAGTTTAGTTCATAAAGTATAGCGCCACTGGAAAAATCAGTAGTAATACAGGAGGTATAAACGTTGCCAAAAGTCCGAGTTCGTCAACACGTCAATCCATTGAGTAAGAAATACCAAACGCCGGTGCAACCCCCGATTTGGGATCGTGTTTATGCTCAATCGGCTCAACCCTTACATCTGGATATTGGCTGTGCCAGAGGGGAATTTTTGTTGAGTATGGCAACACTACAACCCCATTGGAATTTTTTGGGATTAGAAATTCGGGAGCCATTAGTAGAACAGGCTAATGCTAAAGTTTCAGAGTTGGGGTTGAGAAATCTCTACTATTTGTTTGCCAACGTCAATAATTCCTTAAAACCCCTGTTGGAGTCTTTTGAAGCGGGGACATTGCGGCGTGTTACACTCCAATTTCCTGACCCTTGGTTTAAGAAACGACAAGCCAAACGACGTGTAGTGCAGCCCGAATTAGTCGATACTCTATCGACTTATTTGATGGATGGAGGAGAGGTTTTTCTGCAATCGGATGTGGAGGCAGTAGCGGTGGAAATGTGCGATCGCTTTGAGGCTCATCCAGCTTTCCAAAAACAGGGTGCTGAGCTTTGGCTAGCTAGTAATCCTCTGCCAGTTGCAACTGAGCGAGAAATCTCTACTCTCTCACGAGGTGAGCCGGTTTATCGTGCTTTGTTTGTTCGTTGTCAGCCTTGACAAGAGTGTCTAATGCTGGAAACACCCTCCCCATCCCTCCCGTGGATAAAAGGCTTCGTCCTCTGCCTTCTCCCCTTTTAGAGGAGAACGAGAGGGGTGGTACGGGAGCAAGAAATATTCGCTCATATCAAAGGGATTGAGCCGGCTCTCATAAGAGTACGGGAAGTTGACTTTTGCAAGAGACGACCATGAGCAAAAGCTCACAGTCAAGGATGAAAATAGGGATAAAAACGATTTCGCATTGTTTCAGTCCCTATTTCCCAAACATGTCTACTGCTCATTTACTTTTGTACTGGCTTAGATTATATTCAACCCAAGCAATAGTACTCACTGAGAAAAACAATTTTTATTCACAAAGCTGATTGAAAACTTACTGTGTTTGCGCTTCTGTTTCTCTTTGAGGCGGGCAGGAAAGACTACTGATTACAACTTCATCCTTACCCACATATCCGGTAACCAGCAGCGAATCAAAAATTGGGTTATCGACACGAACTATCCTCTCAAAATAAATTTCTGTTTCGTTCTCATCAGGCACAAGATATTTAAATTCTAAACCCGAAAAATTGGCATCATATTGTAAATAAGTTAAGGCCGCAAAAAAGGCTGGAATGAACTTAATATTAGGATTCCCGTGATTATCCTTATTGAAAGCGATAAAATGATAGGAGTATTTAGAGGAATCATCTTGACTCACTGGGTTCACATGAATTTTCAGGCTGTAAGGAAAATTTACTTCGCCTTGGTGAAAAGATATAGAAAACGAATGACCTTCATCCATGATTTTAAAGATGTCAAATTATTTTATTTCTTATTATAAAGAGCAAACCAAGTATTTTGGCATAAAAATCTCTTTTGGCATAAAAATCTCTTTAATAGATATTGTTAAGTCCGTTTAAATTCCCTGAATTACAACAAAAACACCTCAACAGCCAAATAGCTCCAAAGGTATACTCTCCCGACTGAGACAAGCGGGGTAAATCCTGCAAATCCTACAGGAGTAGTAAGCAAAACCAGCGATTTTGAGGTATATTGCAGGCAAAACCCCATAAATTCTCTGATTAGTTGGTGGATTAAGAAACAAATGCTTAAGAAAAGTTACCGATCACTTCTGGCTGTCATGCTGACCCTGGTGATGACGTTTTTAGTTAGCTGTAGTAGCCCTACAGCCACAAAGCCACCTACCTACACGCCTGACAAGATTGCCCAGATTCAGAAATATGCTTCTACCGTAACGGCTCTGCGCGAGACAATGCCCAACTTGGCAACCAGCATTCAAAACCGCGACTGGACAGAGGTCGGTTCATTTATTCACGGCCCCTTCGGCGAACTGCGGCAGAAAATGAGCTATATCACTCGCGAACTCCTGCCCCAAGAGCAAAAGGCAGCGAAAGAGGCGGCACAAGACTTGTTTACTCGTTTGGAGAATATTGACCTTGCCACTGAAAAAGGCAACTATCAGAAAGCCGTAGACAATTACCGACTCGCCATCAAAGACTTTGATGCGTTCTTACAACTAATTCCTGAATAAAGCCAATGAGCCGAGTTGCCATCATTGGGTGTGGTATTGTTGGGGCAGCTATCGCCTACGAACTGAGTCTCATTCGTGGCTTAGAAATCACGGTTCTGGAACGGCAATACCCGGCACGAGAGTCTACAGGTGCCGCCTTGGGCGTCCTGATGGGTGTGATTAGTAAAAAAAAAGGCAGGGCGTGGCAGTTGCGGCAAACGAGTATGCAGCGCTACGAAACCTTGATTCCTGAATTAGAGGCACTCACTGGGCGTCCGATTTCCTTTAATCGGCGTGGCATCGTCAAACTCTGCTTTGCCGGAGATGACTTGGCCTCTAGGCAGGAGTTAGTCCAAACTCGCCAGTCCCAAGGTTGGCAACTAGAAATCTGGGATGCACAAGAATTACAATCCCATTGCCCTCAATTGCATCCTGATAATATCGTCGGTGCCATCTATTCTCCCCAAGACCGACAAGTTGACCCAACCCTTCTCACCCAAGCATTGGTAACGGCAGCACAGAGCAACGGCGTTACCTTTGAGTTTGGTGTGGCAGTCGAAGACGTGCAGTCTCAGGTGCTAGATAACAGTGCGACGCGAGAATGTACCCAGCTTCACTCTAAGGTCGGAAAAATTGATGTAGATTTTGTCGTGGTGGCGGCTGGATTGGGTTCAACCCCAATCACCCTGGCATTAGAGCAAACGATTGATATCCGACCGGTTTTAGGTCAAGCCTTGCATCTGCGGGTTGAGCATCCCTTGGGGCATCCGGATTTCCAACCCGTGATTACGGGGAATGATGTCCATATCGTACCAATCGGTGAACAGGAATACTGGGTCGGGGCGACGGTTGAGTTTCCGGATGCTACTGGAAATGTGGTGGCACAACCGACCTTGCTGGAGCAAGTGAGGCAGGAAGCCATGGCTTTTTGTCCGGCTTTAGCCCAAGCCACGATTCTTCGCACTTGGTCAGGCCATCGTCCTCGTCCCGAAGGGCGTCCTGCTCCCATCATTGGTCAACTGCCCGGTTACAACAATGTTCTATTAGCGACAGGTCATTATCGGAACGGGGTTCTCCTCGCACCTGCCACGGCACTAGCGATTCGTGATTTAATCGTGTCAGTGATTTCTTAGCACCGCTGGATACACTCAAAAATAAAAAAATTTTAAAAATTGTATAAAGGACGACTGATAAAGTTTAAGTTTTATCAGTAAAATTAACGAAAGTTAACAAAGGTCAGCTTAAATAAAGACCCTGAGCATGAAACTGCAAATAGGGTCAGCTTAAATAAAGACCCTAACCATACATAAGTTGGGTTTAATTTTTCCAATGGGGTCAGCTTAAATAAAGACCCTAACCATAGACAAGTTGGGTTTAATCGGAAGTCCTCCTTCAGGGGAGGACTTCTGTTATTGTCTATCTTCAGCTAGCTGTGGCACCAAAAGTGGTAACTGCACAGTAAACGTTGATCCCATGTCCTCACCTAGACTGAATACCTCAACCGTACCGCCGTGCTGTTCCACAAGATAGCGCACCAGAGACAGACCAAGTCCCAATCCACCGTAAGCTCGAGTACTGCTGCTGTTTTCTTGACGAAAACGGTCAAACACATAGGGTAGGAAATCCGCAGAAATTCCCTTCCCAGTGTCGGTGATTCGCATTTGGGCATAGCAGTTAGAAACTTGAGCCAGTGAGCTGTGATCAGTGACTCCTGACCCCATGGCAGACGGGGATTGGCACTCCGATGGAAACCCACTATTTATAGAAGAAGTAGCGGGCTTAGGAATCCGGTGATCACGAGTGAGTGGGTCAGTGTTGACGGTTTCCTGGGTAACGGTTCGTGGATGGTTCCCCTCAACCTGCAACTCTTGCACAGAACGTTCCACCTGTTCCACTCGCTCCAGCCTAATCTCGACACGCCCTCCTTTGGAAGTAAACTTGACGGCATTCGAGAGTAAATTCCAAACCACTTGCTGCAAGCGATTGGCATCGCCCCAAACGAGTTGAGCGGAGGCGTCGAGGCAGCAGTCAATTTGAATCAGCTTTGCTTCAGCGGCTGGACGGATTGTCTCAATCGCGGCTTCAATCACGGATATTAGTTCACAGGGAGCAACCGAGAGCTGAAGCTTGCCCATCATAATCCCTGAGATATCCAGAATATCCTCGATCAGTGCCGCCAAGGACTTGCTATTACGGTCGATTGTCTCCAACGCTTGAGCCATCTTAACCGGATCGAACGTCCGGGTTCGCAGCAATTGCATCCATCCCAGCATGGCATTCAGGGGTGTGCGTAACTCATGGGAGAGCGTGGCTAAAAATTCATCCTTCATCCGGTTCGCCGCTTCGCTATCGGCTCGTGCCTGTCGTTCAGCAGCGTAAGCGCGGGCGCGTTCAATTGCTTGAGCACACTGCTGCGCTAGAGCCTGGATAAAGGCGCAGTCCTCTGGCGTCAACGTCTGAGCATGAAGAAAGCTAAACCCAATCCCTCCTAATGTATGACCATCAACATTTAAGGGGATAGCCGCCCAGGAATGATGCGGACTATCAGTATACTCACTGGTCAGGTGTGGGTAGCGTTCAGCCAAGACTTGGCGGGATTCGATGAAGATGGCTTTATTTGTCTTAACGGCATCCGCGATGGGTACTTCAGCCGTGAGCGAGAAACGGTTCCAATTTTTAAGTAGTTCCTGAGGATAGCCGAGAGTATTCACTAACTCTAAGGTTTGATCGCGCTCACTCAAAAGTGCAATAAAACCCGCGTTTGCGTTCAAAGCTGCCAAGCCTTGATTGACAACAACCTCACCCACTTGCGTCAAGGAAAGCGCTTCACTTAAGGAGGCGGTGAGTGATTGCAGGCTGGCTGTGCGTTGAGCTGTTTCTTCGGCAATTCGTCGCGCTTCTTGAGCGTCCCGATAGAGCTGTGCGTTATCCACTGCCATCGCGGCATGATACGCTAAATCTTCCACCACAGAGAGTTCATCTGAACTATAGTGACGCCCGGACTCAGCCGTGCCAAAGGTGATAGCTCCTAGAGTCCGCCCACGAGCCACCAGGGGCACCACGATATAGGACTTTAAGCTGAGTTCGCGTAGGCTTTGCAGATGTTGGGCATCTTCAGCCACAGCAACTAAGTCAGAGTCCAAAATCTCGGAAGCAATCGCCTTTGGCGCTACCCCTTGGATAATCGCAGATTCTCCTGTCCTTAATAGAGTCGCTAACCCATTAAAGCATTCTGGATAGCGTCGGTTGAGTTCCCAGGCTAGCTCCACTTTCGCCGGATCGAGATGGGCGATCGCCACACGACGAATTGTCTGGTTTTTCTCTAAAATATCGACAGCGCACCAGTCAGCGATAAACGGAACGGCTAACTTCGCCACACTTGCCAAGGTAATTTCGTAGTCCAAGGAGGAAGCCAGAACCGTACTCGCCTCTGCTAAGAAGGCCGATTTGAGTCCTTGTACCTCTGCTTCCAGACGAGCCGCCTGTTCCCGAATAAGCTGTTCTTTCTGTTTTTCAGCTCGTTTACGCTCTGTGATGTCGCGATTGATACTCAGGAAACCGACAGGCAATCCTGTCGCGTCGTAGAGGGCTTTCCCCGTTGCTTCGATGGGCACCTCAGAGCCATCTTTGCGACGGCAAATCATCTCTGTGCAGAAGGTACCTGTTTCCTGAATGGTTTTAATAATCCTCTCCGTCATGGTGGCGGTGATATCGGAGCGAAGGAGAAAAGTTGCGTTTGTGCCGATCGCCTCTTGGGCGGTGTAGCCAAACAACTCTTCTGCCTTTCCCGTCCATTTCTGGATGTTAAGCTCCAGATCGGTGAGTAAAACAGCATCGGGCATTTGCTGCAAGATTTGATCAGAAAGGCGTAGAGCGTTTTCTGCGCGTTTGCGATCGGTAATATCCCGTTCCACGGCAACCCAATGGGTATACCATCCCTCTGCATTGGCGACGGGGACAATGCTAATTTCCACCCAAAACTCGGAGCCATCCTTACGATAATTGAGCAACTCCACCACCGTGGGTTGCCATTGTTTCAACGCAGAGCGGAATTTATCGAGCTGGGTACGCTCACTTCTGGGGCCTTGTAAAATCCGTGGCGTTTTACCGAGTACCTCTTCTTTCGTATATCCCGTCATCCGAGTAAACGCCTGATTGACATATATAATCCGAGGTCCGGGTTCGTCAATCGGTTCTGCTTCGGTAATCATAATGGCATCGTTCGCCGTAACTGCTACCGATTCCAGAAGTCGCAAGCGTTCTTCGGTTTTCTGGCGCTCAGCAATTTCCGCTTGTAAAGACTGATTCGCCTGGGCTAACTGCGCTGTTCGTTCCTCTACGCGTCGTTCTAACTCGGCTGTCAGTTGACGGAGTTCTTCCTGAGTTCGCTGACGTTCAACCCGTTCCTGAGTTTCACGCAACGCCCGCTTTACGGCTGGAACCAGTCGCTCTAAACGTTGTTTGAGTACGTAATCAGTTGCACCCCTTTTTAAGGTTTCAATCGCGAGTTCCTCGCCGAGGGTAGCTGAAACAAAGATAAAAGGTACATCCGGGCAAAGGGTTTGTGCTATGTCCAGAGCTGCAATACCATCAAAGGCTGGCAGGGAATAATCGGAGAGAATTAAGTTAAAAAAACTTGTTTTTAAGGCGTTTTGAAAGTCAGTACTCGTCTCAACCTGCACTAACTCACCCTCAATCCCTCCGTTGGTCAAATACGCCTGGATGAGCTCTGTATCGAGCAGACTATCTTCGAGCAGGAGGATACGCAGCATTTCTAAGCGTTGTTTACCTAAAACTGAATTAAATAGTGCGTCGGGAGGGAACCGATCCTGGAGGTGGCTGATTCACCACAGCCCAGAACAGCCCCAGTTCCTTGATGGCGTCAACAAATTCATGGAAATTGACGGGCTTCACGACGTAGGCATTCGTTCCTAAGTTGTAGCTGTTGATCAGATCCTGCTCCTCGCGAGAAGAAGTCAGAACAACAACAGGCACAGCCTTGAGTTCGGGGTCAGATTTGATTTGTGCTAAAACCTCCAGTCCATCGACTTTAGGCAGCTTCAAATCCAAAAGTACAACCACCGGATTGCCTTCCATCCGCAATTTGAAAACTCCCTTCCGATAGAGATAGTCTAACGCTTCTTCTCCATCCCGCACCACTACCACTTCATTGGCTAAACAATTTTCTGAGAGCGCCGTCAATATTAATTCGACATCGTTAGGGCTATCTTCAACTAGCAAAATTCGCTTTAATTCATGCATTTATATTTTTTAAAAAAGATGAGAATTGTCCATTTAAAAATTGCACTTTATCAGGTTACTTCAATTTTGACAAATTTGGGCAAATTTTCACTTCTTTCAATTTTCAAACCTTCAATTGTTGTGGTTTACTTGAGGAAGTGAGAAGTAAAAAGTCGCTCCCTCTTCAACCACAGCTTCTGCCCAAATTCGACCGTTATGACGGTCAATAATTCGTTTGACATTAGCCAATCCAATTCCAGTTCCCTCAAATTCTTGGACACTGTGTAAGCGTTGAAATACACCAAACAGTTTGTGGACGTAGCGCATGTCAAATCCTACGCCATTATCTCGAACGAAGAAGACGAACTCATGCTCGGTTTGGGTGCTACCAATTTTAATCTCAGCGCGATCGCGTTTTGAGGTGTACTTAACCGCATTTTCGACTAAATTATGGACGACCAAGCGTAACATACAAGGATCGCCATAAACTTGGGGCAATTCCTCAAGTTGCCAAGTTATATTACGCTCACCGATATCTTGTTCAATGTCGCGCTTAACTTCTTGTACCAATAGAGTCATGTTGACCCTCGTGTAGCGCATTTCCGTGCGCCCCATGCGAGAAAATGAGAGCAAGTCATCAATGAGTGTTCCGGCTTGTTTCGTGGTTTCAATGATAATATCCAGATAACGCAGACTCGTTTCATCTAAGGTGGTAGCGGCTTTTTTTTGTAGTAAATCTACGAAACCACTGATATGGCGAAGGGGTGCACGTAAGTCATGGGAAACAGAATAGGAAAAGGATTCTAGTTCTTGATTAGCGGCTTCGAGTTGGGCGGTGCGCTCTTTAACCCGTTGTTCAAGGCTTTCGTTGAGTTGGCGGATTTGCGCTTCTGCCTGCTTGCGCTCCGTGATGTCTAAAAATACCCCAACACATCCTCTGGACTGACCCTGTTCGTCAAAAAATGGTGTAGCGTATTCTAAAAATTGGGCAGTCTCTCCATTTTCATAGATGATATCAACTTCCAGCTCCAAAACTTCAACACAATGAGCCGCCGCATACTGCATGGGGAGTTCATCCATCATGAGTTCTCGACCATTACTGTAAACTTTAAAGTTTGCAGGTCTTTCGTGTTCTGGAGCGCTCAGGGAAGCATTATCCTCTGGGGCAATCCTCAACATCCGAGCCAAAGCGGGATTCGCCCGAATATGGTGACATTGAGCATCGTCCGCGATACCAATCCCAACCGGAATGACTTCCAGTAAGGTTTCTAGCTCATGAATGCGGCGATTGAGAGATTGGTTGAGTTTAACGACTTCTTCCTCAGCTAATACGCGATCGCTAATATCGATACAGGAACCGATGTAGCCGAGAAAGTGACCATCGGGTGTAAAGCGGGGAATTCCTGTATCTAAAATCCAACGGTACTCGCCATCAAAACGTCTGAGGCGGTAATCCATCTTAAACGCTTGGCGGACATCAAACGCATTCACGTAGGTGTCTAAACAATGCTGGTAATCATCGGGATGAACGCCTTCAGCCCAACCATTACCAAACTCTTGTTCCATCGTCCGTCCGGTAAAATCTAGCCAGGGTTGATTAAAGTACGTGTAGAGCTTGTCAGTGCCAGACATCCAAATCAAGACGGGTGCTGTATCTGCCATATTGCGAAATCGTGCTTCACTTTCCCGGAGTTCCGCAAGAGCCTGTTTGCGATCGCTTAAATCCAGGATAAAGTTGACGGTTCTCTCTCGCTCCCCCTCTAACAGCGCACCTATGAGCAGAACGGGAACGCGGCTACCATCCTGGCGAATGTACTCCTTCTCAAATGGAGTACATACTCCAGAGGTTCTCAATTCTTCGATGGATAGCTCATCGAGAGGTTTATATTCGGGTGGGGTCATCGTATCCCAACGCACTCTTCCTGCTCGCAAATCCTCCCGCGTGTAGCCTACCATTTCTAAAAAAGCATCATTGGCGTCTAAAATGTTGCCACTTAAATCCGGGAAAATAATCCCAACGATATTGGCATCAAACAAACGCCTAAACTTAGCTTCGCTTTGCCGCAGCTTATCTTCTAAGCGCTTGCGATCGCTGATGTCAAGTGACATGCCTGCAAGAAACCGTCGCCCCCTGGCGTCTATGAAGGGAAACTTAAAGGATAACCAAAAGTGGACGCCGTCTTGGTCTACAGACGTTTCTAACAACTGTACCGCCTTGCCTCCAGCCAGGACAGCTGTATCATTATCCCGCCATTGCTTTGCCTGCTCTGCTGGAAATAAATCGAAATCTGTCTTACCCAACCAATCAGCTAACGGGCGATTCCAGGTACGCTCAAGTAGTGAGTTGACGTAAACGAAGCGCCCCTGTTCATCTTTAATGAAAGCTGTTACAGGAGTGTGGCTCATGAAGCGCTCGAACAACTCTTGGCTCTCCCGCAAGGCTTCTTCTACTCGTTTGCGCTCAATTGCTATAGCAAGCACATTAGCAACAGCCTGGATGAAATTGATGTCATCCTGGCTGAACTTCTGTTTTCGGGTTGTGTGTACTCCTAACACACCAAACGGACGGTTTTGCCCGTAGATAATCACGCTCATGCCGCTGATGACCTGATGGTCGTGCAGGAGTGGAGGCCCGTTAAACCGCGTTTCTTTCCGGAGATCTTCAACAATCACGGGCTGGCTGGAAAGCAGGGTGTATCCAGCTTGCGAATAGGTTTCGCTGCCCACTGTGGCATGGCCTACAAGCCCTGGATGCCAACCCACACCTGATCGCAGGAGCAAAGCCTTACCATCGGGAAGGAGTTCTAAAACTTTGCAATACTCAACATCAAGGCTTTGAGCCACAAGCATGGGAACTTCATCCATGAGTGTGGAAAGCTCGATACCGGAGAGCGCACGCTGACCTAATTGGGCTACGACGGCCTGCTGTTGTAGGCGACCCTCCAGAGCTTTCTCTACCCGCTTGCGCTCAGAGATGTCCTGGAATACCAATGCACAGGTCGCTGGATGACCGTACATTGGCACTAACGTATCGGCAAACACGATTAGAGAGCGTATGCCCTTAGGTGTGTGCCAATCCATTTCAAACCCGTCTAGACGCTCACCTTGCGCCACCCGCACTCCTGGCATCTGCTCGTCCGGGATTCGCTCTCCCTTGGCGTCGGTGCAGTAGTAGACGGTGTGGTACTCCTCACTGGGTTTATCTTTGGGAAATTCGCCCCCAGCCATTTCATCCGCCGCTTGGTTGGCGAACGTGACTCGTGCCGTTCCTGGTTCAATCAGAAGCAGTGGAGATGGCAGGAAGTTCAGCACAGATTCCAGCCATTTTTGCTGATTTTGCAGGGTTGCCGCTTGCTCGCGGAGAGTTTCCTCAGCTTGTTTGTGAGCGCTC
>JAMPKV010000033.1 GCA_039962225.1 Microcoleus sp. AS-A8 | reverse complement strand
AGAACAGCTATGTCTTTTCGATTTTTTGATTGGTTGAACCTAAATCATGACGTATTTGCTGCTTATAAAGCCAGTTTAGGGTTTATTTGGGCTTAATTTTTGTCTAAGTCCCGCTAATCAGCTCTTTTTTCTTGTTCCCCCTTTAGCAAGGGGGGATCAAGAGTAGTAGCTACCCGAAGAGGAGTTGCCAACTGATGATCGCGATCGCCAATCTGCAAGATTAATCACGCCATAAAACCTGAGTGTGACGTAAGCGATCGCTCCCCTTATTCACGAACCGCCCAACAAACCTTCAAAAGAAATCTGGCATCCAAGGCGATACACCTGCAAACACTTGTGCAGCCCTATCGAGAGCTGTTTCGGTCGCTTCCAGTTGTCCGGTTAGCTGCAACTGATAAGGGGTAAACAAGCTGGTGTAAAGGGGCGCTAATTCCCGAATGTGGAGCTTGAGTTCTCCCGTTCCCCCCCTAGTGACCTCACCCTGCCCATGCGAAACTGACAAGATAAATCTGCCGTTATTCTCAGCAATTAAATCATCTTGCACCTCCAAGTGCAGTTCGGCTTGAAGTCCTGACGGATACCCCCGCTTTTCGAGTGCCTTAGCGACATCGACCACCCGCAGCAGCCAAGTTTGCATAGACTTGATTGTGGTAGATTGCTCCGGCAACAGCAGTCTCAAGACATCAATTGCAGCGCCACGCCACCGTACCTGGTCAATCTGAGAGCGATGATTGGCAACAAACGACCAAAAACTTTGTGCCGCATCAGGGGTGAGAGCAACCCAATCCCGGATGAACAGAAAATTTTTATCGTCTTTTTCGTGCTGGCTGAGGATTGCGTACCCTTGAGGGCGATCGCTTGTTCCGATCAGATAGGCGTATACTCCTTCATTTTCAGAGGGGCGGATGATTTGCTGCCAGATGAAGGGATGACGGTCTAAATTTCCATTGATGAGTTTTGCCTGCTTCTGATAGAGTTCATAAAACACTTCCAGATTGATCGGAACTACAGGTTGCAGCGGGAGTGGCTGTTCCCGAATCTGAATACTCGCGGTTGGAATTTCCCAACTGCATCGGTTACCGCCCTGTTCGTACCCTGCTTTGCGGTATAGGCGTTGAGTCGCTGGATAGAGAGCAGAAATCGGTATACCCTTAGCATGAATTTCATTGAGGGTGTGCTGCATCAGAGCGATCGCTGCGCCAGTCCCCCGATACTGGGGAGCAATGCCAACAGCAGCAATACCCATCATCGGTACACGTTGACCCCCATACCACTGAGCCATTGGAATCGTCGCCAGTCCACCCACGATTTGCTCAGATTGACGGATGAGACGGAGGTTTTCCATACCTACCTGGTTGATGTAGGCTTCACTGTTACCCGGTTTAGCGAGAAAACACTGGTCGAGGATAGACCCAAGTGGCTCAACGTCCTCGCTCTGGGTAAGGGTGCTGTATTGAAATTGAAGGGGCATATCATCCACCGCTGATTACACGATACTACACTAGGTTACAACATCAGCAAGGCGATCGCTTCATCCGACAGATTCACCTGACTGGGGGAAGGTGTTGAGGCTCTCCAGAAACACAAGGCAGAAGGCAGAAGGCATAGGGCATAGGGCAAAAGGAAAGAGGGAAGTGTTTCTTTCATTCATAAGGAACACGATTTCGTGCGTGGGAGGCTCCTACCCAGATTGCCAACTGATAACAACTGCTTCGACACGAGGCCAAGTTTCAGCAAACAGAACCTCTGCTTGTTGCTGTTTTGCAGCCAAATCGGCAAGATTCATCACGCAATAAAGCGACTCTACACGAGCGATAACCTCAGTTGGAAAATCTCGATAAAAATACTTGGTTCTAAAATCGTATCGTTCCGGTCGGTACACCATTCCCAGCAGTTCAACTAAGGGCTGAAGCGTGTAGCTGTGGTAGTTGGATATTGCTGATACCAAATATCCGCGATTTATCTCTTTTTTTACAATAACTTGGAAAAAAGCAAAGGTCTTTCTTAAAGTTGCCAATCGTTCTTGCATTTTTGAGAAATGTTCACTTCGATTTAAAGAAGGCTGCACTAAAAGATTGGCTTTATCAAATCCAATTACTAATTCTCCATGTCGCTCCACCTCTACAAAATGGTTAGGATGACTTTGCTGCAAAACAACAAAATCAATAAACAAAAAGGGACTTGCTTCTTCCAACTGATAAAAGCATTGAGAATGACCATGCCATGTAGGTTCAGGAACTCTCCACTTCAATCGAATCTTAGAGATTGTATTGAGAGATTCTTCAAGGATGTCGAAGGTCTCTTCAACGCGATCGTCTTCAACAATTACCTGAATGTCGATATCCGACCACTCATCGGTAGACCCGTGTGCTGCTGAACCTCCTTGCCATAAAGCTAAAACAAAATCTTTTGGCTCTAAGGTAGCAAGGATTGCTTCTATAATTTTTTGCCTCATTGTTGGGCTATCCACTCTTAAAGTTCAATGACTAAATCCACAATATGGTAAATAAATCAACTCAAAAAATACAAAATGCTGAAGTCTCTAGTTCCCCCCTTTTTAACCGGAGCGATCGGAGCCGAAGGTGACGATGAGGAGGGTTAGGGGGGATCGAGCCAAGACAGTTTTAGATTTAATTAGGTTGACCTACTTGGATGCGATCGCTCTACGATATCTTGTGAAACTTTACCTGTAACCCAGAACGTGGGTGCAGTGTCGGTATCGGGCTAAGAGTCAAATTCTGTCCTGGCAGTAACTCCCAGGTGTAATGACGCAGCAGATGCGCCGCAAAAATCTTCATTTCCATCTGGGCAAACGCAATTCCCAAACAAATGCGAGGGCCACCGCCAAACCCCACTAAGCTAAACTCTTGTTTTTTATGTTCCGCTCGTTCCGGACTAAAACGGTCTGGGTCAAATCGCTCTGGCTCGGTGTAGACTCGGCTATCTTTATGAGTGCTGTTAATCCGGTAGAGAGCCTGCCATCCCTTCGGCACATAGTAGCCATTAAATTCAAACTCCTGCACCACGCCGCGAAATCCACCAGCAATAGGAGGATACAGGCGCTCTACTTCCCGCAGCACCTGTTCTAGATAAGTCATTTGTTTCAACTGTTCTAAACTCAAGCCACCATTTGCCGCCAGTGCTTGCTGTTCGGCACGAGCACGCGCTAACACATTGGGGTGTTGCGCCAAAGCCATGCACATTAAGGTGAGCATGGATGTGGTCGTTTCATGACCTGCAAACAACATGAGTAGTGCTTGGACTTTAATTTCTTCCAAGCTCAAACCATTGCCTTCTTCGTCGCGACTCTGCACCAGCAATCCTAAGGCATCCTGTGCGGGTTCTTGCTGGCGTCTAATAATCGCTTGTTCAATGTGAGCCAAGAGTTGGTCTCGCGCTTTAAGTGCCTTACCGTAGGTAGTCCAACTCCAACGTAGCGGCACAGAAAATAAACCCGTCGTTAGTTCCGTAAACCATTGCGATAAACGCGCCGTGAGCGGCCCCGGTTCACTACCCATCAGCAAAGTGCTGGCAATATCAAACGTCATTTGTTTGAGTTCATCAAACCAGGTAAATGTACCCAGACTCTCCCATTTCTCCAGATAGTTTTGGACAATGCCTTCCATTGAAGTGAGGTAATTTGCTAAGGCTGGGCCGTGAAAAGCTGGCATCAACAGCTTGCGATTCCTGCGATGTTCCTCACCTTCTTGCAGAAACAACGACTCACCCAGCAGTTCTTTGAACGTATTAGGCCAACCTTCGCGCCAAGAAAACCGATGCATATCGCTGGATAAAATAAAGCGATTCGCTTCTGAACCGACCATAACGACAGTGGGACGCCCCAAAATCTGGGTCTTGAAAATCGGCCCATATTTTTGATGCCGCTTGTCAGCGAATTCTGGGTCGGATAGAAAGCTCAAGGTTTCGCCAATGAAGGGTAGACCGAAGCTACCTGGAGGCAAAGGACGGGAGGCAATAGCATCATTAGTAGCCATGAAACACAACTAAGCAATTACAGAAACGAATAACTACTTCTATCATTGTCAGAAACGCGGTTTTTCAGGGGAACTGAATTTTTCGATGTAAAGGCAATTCTTCTGAGAGAGGTGTGCGATAACCCTTATGGGATGCTGACGCTCTTAATGTGAATGTCACTGAAATAAGCCCTGAACTAAAGTACTCCTGCGGAGAACGCTGCGCGAACGGCGTCAGAGCTAAAACCCGTTAAAACGGGTTGAAAAGCTTATTCAGTAAGCTTTAGCTTACTTGAGCTTTGAGCCTGAAATTTATTTCAAGGCTCTTAACGTCAGTGCCATTTCTCTTAATATGGCGATCGCTATGCATCACGCTAACGCCTAAGAGGTACACTTGACCAAAAATAATGGGATTCAAGCTGCGTAACTATTGCTCCGCTGTCCTTCCAGGACGGCTTTTCTTCATGATATGATGTTGCCGTAGAAGTTGTTCTACGTCAAATGATTGTCCTAGAGTTCAAGGCTAAGGGAAAAACAACTCAATACAATGCGATAGATGAGGCGATAAGAACGGCTCAATTTGTCCGCAACAAGTGCATTCGTTTCTGGATGGACAACACAGGTGTAGGGCAGAAAGAGTTGTATCGCTACAACACGCTACTGAGAGCTGATTTTCCATTTGTAAACGCATTGAACTCCCATGCTTGCCAAGTTGCTGTTGAGTGGGCGTATACCTCAATTGCTCGGTTCTACGAGAATTGCAGGAAGTCCGTTCCCGGAAAGAAAGGGTACCCAAGATTCAAGAAGAATTGTAGAACAGTCGAGTACAAAACTTCTGGCTGGAAGCTTTCTGAGGATAGACGCTCAATCAATTTCATTGACAAGAAAGGTATTGGCAAGCTCAAACTAAAAGGGACATGGGACTTACACTTCTACCCATTAGACCAGATAAAACGGGTTAGGTTAGTACGTCGTGCTGATGGCTACTATGTTCAGTTTCTGGTGAGGATCGAAATTGAAAAAGTGGACATTGAGCCGACAGGTAGGATTGTTGGACTGGATGTAGGGTTGAAAGAGTTCTACACAGACTCCAATGGTCATACTGAACCTAACCCCAAGTTTTATCGAACTGGGGAGAAGCGGTTGAAGTTTCGACAACGCCGTGTTTCTCGTAAAAATATTGGCTCTGCCAACCGAAAAAAAGCCATTAACAGACTAGGGCGAGTACACCTCAAAATAAGTAGGCAACGTGAAGAACATGCCAAGAGAGTGGCACGTTGCGTAATCCAGTCTAACGATTTGGTAGCCTATGAAGATTTGAGGATTAAGAACTTAGTTAAAAATCACTGTCTTGCCAAGTCTATTAATGATGCTTCTTGGTATCAATTCAGAAAATGGCTAGAGTATTTCGGAGTTAAGCTCGGCAAGATAACTGTTGCAGTTAATCCTGCCTACACATCCCAAGAATGCTCTAACTGTGGCAGCGTAGTTAAAAAGTCTCTGTCCATGAGAACTCATGTTTGCCAATGTGGGTTCGTGCTAGATAGAGATTGGAATGCTGCTATTAATATCCTGAAATTAGCCTTGAGTACCACAGGGCATGTGGGAACTTGGGTCAAAGACCCGAACGCTTCGGGAGATTCGACCTCTACTCTGGCTGGAGCAATCCTGTTAGAGCAAGTTGGGTCTATGAACGAAGAATCCCCGCCCTTCTAGGGCGAGGAGTGTCAACCAGAGATTCTCATCGGTTGTGAGTGCTAGTGACAGACGAAGAACTGCTCGACGTTATTGAAAAAGCAGCCAAGGATAGGGTAACCTCCCTTAACCTGTCAGACAAGAAACTGACGACGCTGCCAAAAGAAATCGGTATTCTCACCCATCTAACAGCGCTAGACCTCTACAACAACCAATTGACGACACTGCCAACACAAATCGGTAATCTGACCCATCTGACCCAACTCTACCTTGGCAGTAATCAGCTGACGACCCTGCCAGCAGAAATCGGGAATCTCACCCATTTGACCCAACTCTACCTCGATAACAATCATCAATTAACAGCGCTGCCTAAGGAAATTCTTCAACTCACCCATCTGACACTGCTATCTCTCAGCAATCATCAATTAACAGCGCTGCCTAAGGAAATTCTTCAGCTTACCAATCTGACTGTGCTGTTTCTCAACAACAACCAACTCACGCTGCTGCCGCCCGAAATTGGGAATCTCGTCAATCTGAGAGTACTCAATCTCAACAGTAATCAACTGACAGTGCTGCCCAAAGAAATCGGAAATCTCACCCATCTGATACAGCTTTTCCTCAGCGACAATCAGCTAACGGTACTGCCAAAAGAAATCGGAAATTTCCCCCATCTGATACAGCTTCACCTCCGTAATAACCAACTGAAAGCGATCCCCAAAGAAGTCTCTAATCTCACCAACCTGACAGCGCTATCCCTCAGCGATAATCCACTGACTTCGCCACTTAAAGAGATTGTCCAGCAAGGAGCGCAGGCAATTTTGGCCTATCTTCGAGAGCAATTCTAGGATAGTCAACGGCAGTGGAACTCGCACATCAAGAACCCTATTAATCTTATATAATTTTGATCTTGGGGTCGATATGAAGTTTACTTTTTTTCCGGGCGGCTAGCCTTTCCCATCCACTGTAACCATAGCTGGCTTCTAGTTTTTCCTTGACCATATCTAAGGTAAAAAGAAATTTTTCCGCCTGCTCTTGACAATATTCAGCTTCATAGACGCGAATTCCATGAATTAATTTATTCCGCATCTTGGCTAAAGTACAAATTTGTTGCCATTCCTGATTGCCAATGACTTCAACCAGTGTTCTCTGATGGGGTTCATAAATTAACCATTGTTCTTTCAGCGCCGTCAATCCTCTCGCTAAACTCATTAATTGTTCAGCTGACTTACTGGTAAAACCAGCAGAGACAATGATTTGTCGTAGGGTACGCCTCAACATTTTTTCCGCAGTAAATACGGCTGTAACCAAGGCTTCAGAACAATATCCATCTCGGATTAATGATTTTATTCGTTTCTTGGCTTCGTCATACCCTAGAGTTACTGGATACATTTTGCTCGCTGGATAAACAGGTAGTTACATTGTTACCTGAACCCCTAAAAAAAGACCCCAGAAGGGTACACTGGGGTTCAGCAAGCTTATGCTTTTTCTCTGCCTATGAGCTATCTTGATCAAAATACCAGCATCCACACTCAACTCTTATCTCCTCAGAGATGGGCATTTGTGTGAAGGCAGATTGTATACACAAACACCATTTGTCCTTTTCGACCTCGCCCCGTTAAGGATAAACTTGCCAAATTTTGATGGATTGGTCAAGACTGCCACTGATGAGGGTCTTCCCATCGGGACTGAAGCTGAGAGAATCAACTACACTCAGGTGAGCCTGTAGAGTCCGCAGGAGTTTTCCCGTTTCTAGATTCCAAATCTTAATGGTTCCTGCCTTGGAATCCCAACTGCTACTGGCAAAGGTTTTCCCATCGGGACTGATTGCCACTTTATCAACCGGATTCGGTGGATTAAACGTATGTATCAGTTTTCCGGTATGCACATTCCAAGTGGCGATCGCTCCCTGTTCCCCCCTTGTGATACCACTCACCACCGTTTGACCATCGGGACTAATGCTAATGGAATCTAAAGCACCAATTTGTCCCTCTAAAGTGCGGATCAAGTCTCCAGTACGCCGATTCCATAGGGTGATACTTCCGTCAAACCCAGTACTAGCAAGCGTCTGTCCATCTTGACTAAAAACAAGAGCATCAACACCCGATGCTTGTGTATCCAGAGTACGTATCAGTTTTCCAGTTTGCAAGTCCCAAAGCTTGATGCTTTCATTCGCACTACTGGCGAGGGTTTGTCCATCGGGACTGATTGCCACAAACTTTCCATCCTCTGCGGATTTCGGGATGGTGCGGAGCAGTTTGCCGGTGCCCAGGTCCCAAAGCTGAATACTGCCTTGCTCTCCAGAGCTGCGCGATTGATCGGTACTATGATTAGTTGTGCTCGCAATCAGAATCTGGCTATCGGGACTGAGGGCAACTGACCAAACGGGGTACTGAGTATCCAAGGTGTAGCGCCGTTTTCCGGTCGGCAGATCCCAGACTGTAATTTTACTTTGCTGGTGGTCTTTGACCGCACGAGATGTTCCCGGTTCAGCCGAGGGAGAAACCTCCCACCAATCACTATCACTACCACTGACCAGGGTTTGACCATCTGGACTGATCGCTAGGGAAAGTACCGAGCCTGACTTAGAGATAGTATAGATGGGTTGAGCCATTTCTAAAAAGTCAGACCTGGGTGGCTCAGTGCCTGATAGGGTGTAGAGTGAATCTCCAGGAGAGAGCGTCGCCTCAGTCCAATGATTAGCTGCCAATCGAACCAAACTACTGGTTGCGAAAATCATCAACGTGACAAATCCCACTCTCAAAGCTGCTGCTTGCCGCAGGTTTCTCGGCGTCGTCGTAACCCATGAATCATGCTGATGAGCGACAGGCTGAATCGGAGCCTCTGATGCCACGTCAAACGGAAAAACGCACCGGGTTTGATCACAATAGTCCTCGAAAATGTCTGCATCCAACCAGGCTGGGGTTTGTAGGGGTGATGCCTTGGAAGCGTGAACCGCTTGCTCTGGAGTGGATTGAGGTTTCGAGGGGAAATGGGTTCTAGGAACACAAAAGGTTTGTTTGGCGCTTGGAGTCGGCACAAAGGTTAAGTCCTTGACGACTTCAGCGACTGATTGATAGCGTCGCTTGGTTGCACTTCGCAGTAATTTGTCCAAAACCCTCGCTAAAGGAGGACTCACCGGACTGAGCAAGAAATCTCGCCAAACCCAGGTATCCTCACTGCTATCAAATAAATCAAAGGGCGGAATCTGGGTGAGCAGATGAATGCAAGTGACGCCTAAGCTGTAGAGATCGCTAGCAAAAACCGCTTTACCTCTAATTTGTTCGGGAGCGGTATACTCCGCACTACCAATGGAAGTCCCTGTCTTCAATAAGGCGGTTCCTGTTGCGAATTTGGCGGCACCAAAATCGACCAGAACCAGTTGACTTTTTCGGCGATGAGTGAGTGTTACTCCCCGTTGGGTTCCCAGAGTTGGGGAAATGCGGCGAATGATATTGGCGGGTTTAATGTCTCGGTGGATGACCTGATGCTCATGGACAAATTTGAGGATGGGTAGCAAACTGGTGAGCAATTCCCGAATCTGGCTTTCGTTGAAAGCGCCTTCCTCTGCGAGTTCTTGAGCCAGATTTTGCCCCTCGATACATTCTTGTACTAAGTATTGCTGTCCTTTTTGTTCAAAATAAGCTAGCAGTGTGGGAATTTGGGGATGTTTGCCGAGTTCCTTTAATCGCTTAGCTTCCTGGCGAAATAATTCTGCGGCTTTCTGGGCATGATCCGTACCGGGTTGTTGGGGGAAAAACTGCTTAATCACACAGCGTGGTTTAGAGGGTTTACCTCCATCCACGGCCAGAAAGGTTCTGCCAAAGCCACCTTGACCAATCAGCTTTAGGGCTTGATAGCGCTTTTGGAGCAACAAGGTTGACCCGCAATTTCGGCATAACTGGATGCCATTGGGATTTTGGGGCTTCGAGCAGCTTGGATTCAGGCAATAGCTCATAACTGGCAAGCGATTAGCAGAATGAATCTATGGTAAGTCTTCCCCATAATTCCTCGGTTATGGGGCAGGATCAGCCTTGCGGCATAATTTATTAATTGCTTTTCTGCGATGAAAATACTTAGCGCCTGAAGTTTATATCAAATTCTGGGGCAAATCCAATAAGTCAAGCGATTCAATGGCTTCAAGATGAGGATGCTATTTCTTGATCAACGACGTGAGCCTCTCCACTGCCTTAGCATACTGAGGATCAGCCATTGTACCTGCTGAACGCGATCGAATCATGGCTTGTTGTTGAGCTGGTGTCAGATTAACCACGATATCGGGGGCAATTCCTGATTGGCCAATATCTCGTTCTTTCGGAGTCCGCCACTTCGCAATTGTTACAGCCAAACCTGATCCATCCTCAAGTCCTCGCACCGACTGGATCGAGTTATAGCCAACGGTTTTGGTACCCACTAAAATGGCTCGCTGATTATCCTGCAATGCCCCAGATAAAATTTCACTGCCGCTAGCTGTCCCCTCATTGACAAGAATAATAAGTGGCTTATCGGTGAGGGCGCGTCCGTTTGCTATCTCGCGGTCTAGCTCTCCCTGGCGGTTAAAGGTAGAGACAATAGTACCCTCTTGCAGCCACATCCGGGCTATCTCAATGATGGAGAATAATAATCCACCTGGATTGGTACGCAAATCTAAAATATAGCCACCAACCTTCTGCCCTTCTAAATCTTTAATCGCTGTTCGCATTTCCGCAGCCGCACCGGCACTGAACTGATTGAGACGAATGTAGCCAATTTTGCCCACTTGGGTTGTCTCGCTGCGGTAGCGCACTGGGCGCACTTCAACTTGCTCTCTGGCAATCCTAAACTCCTGCTCTTGTTGACCTCGCCGTACTGTTAGGGCGACGGTTGTTCCCGGTTTCCCCCTAAGGCGGTTGTAAGCGTCAACCGTACTCATTCCTTGAGTACTTGCACCATTAATTTTGACCAGTACATCCCCCGGTAAAATCCCCGCTTTGAAGGTTGAAGATTCTTCAATGGGAGTGATAACCACCAGTTTCTTGGTTGTTTGATCTTGAATCAACGGAAGTCCTACCCCGGCTGAACCGCTGGTGGTGTCAACTTGCAGCGCTTTGAACTCCTGAGGATCGTAGAACCGAGTAAAGGTGTCGCCTAACTGAGCGAGCATCTCCCGAATCGCTTTATAGGCTTCCTCTTTAGAGGCATAGGAACGATTTAGATACTGCTGGCGCACAGCTTTCCAGTCCTTGCCGTTGAAGGTAGTATCGATATACTGCCGCTCAACGATTTGCCAGACTTCATCCACCAGCTCTTTTGAACTCTCCGCTGCTCCCATAGCTGGACTTGGTTGGGACTGTGCCCAGCTTGGAGTTAGATAAGTGTCAAAGCCTGCGATCGCCACTGCTGTTAATGCGATCGCAGTTGTCCCCACTAAAAACTTGCGTTTCATCGCAGTTTTAGCCATTTGCTCTCTTGCCCCAGTCATCTTTCTTATATACTTATCACCCTTCTTTTGAACATTTGTGCAAGTTGTAGGATGCGAGCTTCGACAGCGTAACGCATCAAAGTTTTACAGGTTAGTGCGTTACGGCCGGAGCCTAACACACCCTACGTCTGTGATTCAATCGCCTCCTACCCCCCCTCCACCTGACTCCGAATCAACCGTTGCACACTCACTAACGCCCGATTCAACTCATACCCTTTCCGCTCAGAATGATTCAAATACGCCTGTTGTTCCTCCTCAATCATCAACACATCCTGACGCACCAATCCATCCAGTAACTTTTGTGCCGAACCAAACAAACTATCTTTCACAAACCGACGAAACCATACGGGTAACTTGTGCAAACGCCAGAAGGCATTTAACGAAGTAAAGTGAATCAAATAAGCACGAGTTTCTGTCTTACTCACCGGGCAAAATAAACAGTAAATCTTAAAATCCTTTCCTAAGGTAGAAACCCAATGGGGATACACATAACTCACATCCAAAGGTTCCGGATGGAGGCGTCGCAAGGCTGGGAAAAACAACTGAGAAATTGACCAAATTTTGTCTATTCTGTAATAACTTTGTGCCTGATAATGGGCATCCACCCGATTATCTTTTTCTTCGATATCTTCTAACACGGCATCCGTCCAAGCTTGCCAGTCCTGATGCAAATGCCCGTGATACATATCCATCAGGTTCTCAATTAGATAGGAATAGTGGGCTTTACATTCAATCACCGAAACAGTCGCAATGTAGTTGAGATGTTCCCATTCGGGTACACCCATTGGCTCTATGGAAGATGAGTGCAATGTCTCTACGTCGCCCGGAAACAGCCAGATAAAACCATCTTGTTCCTGAACGGGATAAGCGCGAATTTTACAGTTCGGTAGTTTCTGATTGGCGGCTAAATAGGGAACGGCAGCACACTCACCACTTGACTTAAATTGCCATCCGTGGTATTGACATTCTAATCGTTCGCCTATAACTCGACCATGACTGAGTTTAACTTGCCGATGAGGACAGCGGTCTTCTAGGGCATGGACTCCACCCATATCATCTCGATAAAGGACAATCGGCTGATTCCACAGAGTGACAGCGAAAGGCTGGGTGTTAACCTCACTGCTCTTGGCAACAACATACCAATGATTAGGGTTAATTCCCAACTGACGAATATCAAGGCGCTGGTTGGTGAGACAGGGAGATTGCATGATGTTAGCTTGCAGGCAAAATTAGCTGTGGATTCTCGCGGGTTAGAGACTGGAGTCTCTAACCCATCTTTCATGTTGAATCACGAGTTAATAATCATTAATTATAAGGAATGGAGGTCAAACCCCTCAGTAAGCAACCGTTGGAGAGGTTTGAACTCGCTGGAGGTTTAAGGCATTTAGTTATTATGTCTACAATTATGACAAGTATACTTTTTAGCAGATGTACTAAGATACAAGCAGGAAGTAATCCAGCTGATGAATAAACTAAATCTTAATCTAAAAGTTTATGAATAGTGAAAGCTCAAGTTCTAATCAAGATAACCCTTCTAATCTGGCTCCAATCAAAGAGTTGAACGAGAGAAAAATATGGGATATGGAGCAAGACATGGAACTCTTGCAAGAACATGTAAAAAGCTTGAAGCAAGAGTTGGCTGATGCGTATGAGTATACAAATAAATGCCTTCAGGAATTGGAGTTTGCAAAGCAAGAACTGGAATGGATGAATCAGGAAATCTCTAATCTGATTAACTCAAAGAAGCTCCCAATGGATGAGGCTAAGCTTTTGGCAAGCCGTATGCTCAAAGCAAAAAGATTTGTCGGAAGCAGAATTTATAAGTTTAAGGCTGAGTTTAGTAACATTAGGGCTGAGTCTCATCAGATGATCGCTCATTCTATTCAGCTTAGGGCTGAGTCTAAGCAGATTACAGTTCAGTCTTATAAAATTCAAGCTCGAGCTCGTGAGATTAGGGAGCATTCTTATGAAGTTAGGGTACAGTTGTGTAAAAAGCGAGTTTTCCAGGAACTGTTAAAATGCAAAATCGGTTCGCGATTGCCCTAAAGGGCAATCGCGAACAAAAGGAGTTTTAGTTGGCTCCATTGGGTAATGGCTAGTGGGGATAAGTTCCATCTATTCGCCATTAGCAACACAGTAGAAGCTAAATTTTCAAGATACCTTCCGGATTCACTGAAAACAGCGATCGCCTCTTTAACCCCTCTCGCTGCAAAATCTGATTCGCTGCCAGTAACCCACTACTAATCGCCCGTTCCATCAAGCCACAAGGAAACGGCATCTTCACCCAATCCCCGGCAAAAATCAGATTGGAAATATCGGTGGAAGTTTCGGGACGCTGGGCATAACTTCCGGGTGGATAGCCAGAGAAATTCTTCTGATTCACCAGTTCTCGATGTAGCATCGTCGCCTGTTTCAGAAAGGGGACAATTTCATAAAGTTCCTGTTCAAATGTCGTCAGCAAAGCTTGCTGATTCGGGAATTGTTTTTCTTTGTAGCAGTAAGCATGTAACTCCACCACACTGCCCCCCGTTTTCTCGTGCCAAGCGATAAATTGGTCTTGAATTCGGTGATACAGCGTGATGCTATCGGTGAGTTGATAGCCCGATAACGAAGTAAAATTACTGTGTTCCCAGTCAAAGTCGCGGTCAAACCAGAAACGGGCAACGGCAAATGGGTCTGCGATCGCTAATTTCTCCACCTGAGTTTGTACCTGTGGATTCACCTCACCTTCGCACCGCTTAAATAGCTGCTGGACTCCAGGTACATCGGTGGCAAACACATAATAATCAGCCTGAATTGTCTCTCCAGAGGTTTGTAGGGGCAATGCCTGTGTCGCCCCTACCAGTTGCACCTGATCTTCAGTGCGTTGAGTAATTTGGAAACGAGGTAAATCCCGTTGAGCCGGCCCTGCCAAGACTCGCCCCTCCTTGTCATAGAGTGCGCCGTGACAAGGACAAAGAAACTTCCCATCCGCTTGGTGCTGCACGGTACAGCCTTGGTGAGTACAGGTGAGAGAAATGGCTTCATCGCTTCCCGGTACGGCGGCAAAAACGGCATCCCCCGCCCCGTAATAGTCCAGCACTCCTGACTCTTTTTCGGGCGATGCATACGTCGCCCCTACGACTGACTCGGAGTTCCCCACGCTACGCTGAACCCAAAAGGGAACATCATTTTGCACACTTCCCTGCTGATAGCTGAGAGATTCAATTTGATTGCGTTGGCAGTTAATCCGGCTTACGCTTGCTTCTGTGACAATCTTGCCGCCCCGTTGCTGAATCGCTCGACGGATGGGTTGCACTAAACTCGTACCCATATCTTGCCTGGTGCCATTAAAAGCCAGTCCCTCTGGATTGCCAAAAAAGTAGAAGTGGAAAAACTGCATGAGTTCTCCCACACTCAAGACATCTGGGGCGTTCAGGCTAGATTTGGCAAAGGGTAAAAAGTATAAATCATAAAGTCCTTGGGGGAAATCGGGCTGAATCCATTGAGCCACAGATAGGGAATCCAGGCGCTCAAAACTCTCTGGAATCTGAAACCCTCCAATTTCCCGGAACACTTTCCAGTGTTGCAGTTTGGTGAGATTAATCCCCCAGCGTAGCCAATTGGGAGATGCGATCGCTAAATCTACCACATTCCAGGGAAACGCTGAATGGTTGGGTTTAAACACCTCTGGCTGGTATTTCCCATCGCGAAAAACCACCGCATAAGACTCTAACGAGACAAAATTATCACGAATTTTGAGTTCTTCAACCAGGCTGTTGAGGTTGTAATATTGCGGGAAAAAGCCATGAAACCCATGCTCCATCATGAAGGTTTCCTCCCCTACCTGGATCGGCCAACTGGCAATTTTTCCTCCCAATTGAGGCGACTTTTCCAACAGCGTGACACTAAATCCGCGTTGACTCAGTTCATAGGCACAAGCGAGTCCCGCGAGTCCTGCCCCCACCACAACCACTGTTTTGGGTTGGCTCAAATGGCGGGGTAAATCCAGGGTGTCTTGCTGAAAAACTGTAGGCTGAGGCTTCGAGAAACGAGAGTATCCCAGAACACTACCTACAGCACCAACACTGAGTAATTTGAGTGCCGTCCGTCGAGAGACTGAAGGAAAGTTCTGTGCGCTGTCTTCCTCGTGGTTAGGGGGAAGTGACGGGGGTGATGATAGAGGAGAATTGGATGATTGACTCATGCGATCGTAAGCGTATCCTGACAGAATGAAATATTGGCGCGAAACACTGGCGGTAGCCCAGCGAATCTTGATTGAATTGGGGCGACGACGCCGCAGCCTGATTTTTTGGAGTATTTTCCCGATCTCTGTCCTCTTGCTAAACGGGTTCATTTTGGCAGAACGAGCAAAGCTGTCCAGCGCTAAAGCCTTTGAAAGTGCTGCTCCTTCTACCTTAGTGGGTGCTGCTTTGTTTTTCAGTTGCCTGGGTGGCAGTGTCGCAACAGTGGTTGCTGAACGAGAACAGCAAACGCTTAAGCGCTTATTTATCTCCCCCTTGAGTGGAACGTCCTATTTTCTAGGTATTTTTTTCGCCCACAGTTGTATTGGTATCGGTCAAGCCCTGCTGGTGTATACCTTGTCGGCTTTTTGGGGCGCTAAATTTCAAGGTTCTGTGCTGCTGGGGGTCTTGATTATCTTACTCAGTATTATTTCCTATGTGGGTGTAGGATTTATTCTCGGTACACAGTTTGCACGGCGGACGGAGGATGTCAATGCTTTAGTTGCCGCTTTCGGGGTACCCCTGTTGATTTTAGGGGGAGCTTTTCTGCCAGCTTCTTTATTTCCGAAAAAATTGTTGGATATCGCCAAATTTAACCCTATTTATCATATGAATGAAGCTTTGCTAAATGTCTGGGCTAATGGCAAGGATTTAGCAGATATTCAAGAGCATTTTTGGTTTTTGTGTGTGTTTTCCCTGCTGATGATGGCCGGAGGATGGCTTTCTTATCAACGGATGTTGCGGGTTGAGCGCAGGCTTTGAAGGCTCCTGCTCTTAAAACCAACCCGTCTTGAGAGATACTTCTCAAGAGCGAGAAAAACTTCTTAAAAACGGTTATAGTTCACTATGAAGATCAATGATTTTCAGGTATAACAACGTACAAATGATAGCTACTTCAACTATAACTATAAAAAACTTTACTTAAGATGAATCTCGATGAATTGGCTCCAAAAATAGAACATTGGTTCTCTCGTGTGACTGATCTGCTGCAAGAAAGGGATGTAGTAAGCGATACCCCATCTCTACCACCTCACGAGCTGCGACAATTCCTGAGAGAGGCTTGCGAGGAACTTCACATTGCTTTAGAAGAACTGTCGGTTGCCCAAAGCGAGCTACTCCAGCAAAATCAAGAATTGATATTAACTCGTGAGGCTGTGGAAGTTCAACGCCAGCGCTACGTTGAACTGTTTGAGTTGGCTCCTGATGGTTATTTAGTCACGGATGTGAATGGGAAAATTCAGGAAGCCAACTTTGCTGCCGCCTCGATGCTCAACATTGAGCCACGATTTCTGGTGGGCAAACCCCTGAGTGTCTTTATTGCTCAGCCAGAACGGCAGCGTTTTTATGCTCTTTTGATTCAGCTCGCTCAGGTAGACCGAGTACAGGAGTGGGAAGTAACTCTCCAGCCCCGCCAGGATAAAGTGATGAAGGCCGCGTTAACGGTCACGCCTGTGCGCGAACCGGGAGGCAAGGTGAGCGCCCTACGCTGGTTACTCCGGGATATCACCGAGCGCCAGCGGATGGAGGAACAACAAAGGTTACTCATTCGTGAGCAGGCGGCTCGTGAAGCGGCTGAGGCACAAGCTGAACAATCTGCCTTCCTGGCTGAGGCGAGTCGTTTGTTAGCGTCGTGTCTCGACTACTCCACCACCCTGAACCGGATGGCTCAATTAGCCGTGCCTCGTCTGGCAGATTGGTGTTTTATTGATTGCGCTGAAAACAACCCAGCCTTGTTCAATCAGCCGGTTGTGGCGGCAACCGATGCCGAGCAGAAAGCCCGAATTCTGCAACGCCGAGTAAACGAGCGGCTTCCCTTCGAGGCGGATTATGGCATAACCAGGGTGTTAGAAACTGGGGAACCCAAACTGATTAGCGACATTCCCGATGCATTCCTCATCTCCATTGCACAGGATGCGGCACATCTGGAACTGCTGCGTCAGTTTAATGCTAAATCTTACATGATCGTACCCCTGATCGCCCGTGAGCGAACGCTGGGCACGATGGTCTTTGTTTCGTCAAAACCCGAACGCCGCTACAGTCGGGGCGATCTGATGATGGCGGTGGAACTGGCGCAACGGTGCGCGATCGCCATGGACAATGCGCGGCTTTATCAGGAAGCTCTGCAAGCCAATCGCATCAAGGATGAGTTTCTATCGATCGTCTCCCACGAACTCCGCACACCCTTGAACGCCATCCTAGGTTGGGTGACTATCCTGCGGAACCGAACCGTGAACGTCGTGACAACGGCTAGAGCCTTAGAGACGATTGAGCGAAATGCCCAGTCCCAGAAAAAACTGATCGGCGATATTCTCGATATCTCGCGCATCATCCGAGGCAAGATTCGCATCAATACTTATCCAGTTCACCTGGACCATATCATCAGTGCCGTCATTGAGAATGTGCGCCCCACGGCGGATCTCAAGGAGATTCAGATTGAGTCGATGCTTGACCCCTCCGTGCCTTCAGTAATGGGCGATGCGGAACGCTTGCAGCAAATTGTCTGGAATTTGCTTTCCAATGCCATTAAGTTTACGCCTCAGGGAGGGCGGATCGAAGTTCGACTCGAACAGGGTAACAGCGAGTCTTGGGGTTGCCCCTACGCTCAGATCGTCGTCAGGGATACCGGTAAGGGGATTCCGCCTGACTTTCTGCCTTACGTGTTTGAGTACTTTCGCCAAGCTGATGGTACAACCACAAGAACCCATGGCGGACTCGGATTGGGTTTAGCGATCGTGCGTCAATTGGTAGAAATGCACAACGGCGTCGTTTATGCCACGAGTGAGGGGGAAGGCGAGGGAGCAACCTTTATCGTGCAGCTACCAATGATTCATTCCGAGCCAAAGCAGCCACCCCAGAAGTACAGAATCGTTCTGGATAACTTTCCAGCCCTCGATGGCTTGCGGGTGGTGGTGGTGGATAACTGTGCCGATACCCTAGAATTGATCGCTTTTATTCTCGAACAGTGCAAGGCGCAAGTCCGAACAGCGACATCGGTTGAGGAAGCGATTAATGCGATCGCACAATTAAAACCCGATATTCTCATTAGCGACATCGGTATGCCAGAGGAAGATAGCTACTCGCTGATTCGCCAAGTCAGAACCCTGGAAGTCGATCAGGGAAAGCCAATTCTCGCCGTTGCTTTAACCGCATTCGCGAGAGAGGAGGATCGGACTCGTACTCTCGATGCCGGTTTCCACATGCACCTACCTAAGCCCGTTGAACCGGCTGAGTTAGTTGCCGTTGTTGCCAACCTGGCAGAACGTAGCCAATCGATTGACGTTTAAGTCGAGTTATACAGGGTGCACCACCGAGAAGGGAAAGTTTTCATGAATCCTTTAGGACTGCCATAGCCCAATTAAATTGAAATGATATAACAGTTGTGCCCTAGTGTGGACTTGACATCGTGCTGAACATCGATAAATTATGCAAGTCTTACGGAGAGCGACAAGTTCTTCAAGATTTAACGCTGCATATCCAGCCTGGAGAAATTTATGGATTATTAGGGCCAAATGGGGCCGGAAAAACAACCACGATTAATATTATTTGTAATTTGTTGAGTGCCGATAGTGGAATCATTCAAATTCATGGCAAACCCGTATCCAAAACCACAAAACTTTGGGTTGGCGTCGCCCCTCAAGAAAATTTGCTGTATAAAACCCTGAGCTGTGAAGAAAACTTAAATTTTTACGCTCGAATCTACGGTTTAAAAACACCAGAACGTCGGCAACAAGTGGAGAAAAGTCTGGCAGCGGTTAATCTCTTAGATCGGGCAAAAAGTCCGATAGAAACCTTGAGTGGAGGGATGCAGCGACGGATGAATATTGCCGTTGCTTTAGTGCATCAACCCAAGTTGTTAATTTTAGATGAACCGACGACAGGTTTAGATATTGAGGCACGTTATGAGATTTGGGACTTGATTCGGCGTTTGAAAAGCCAGGGCATGACGATTCTGCTCACAACTCACTTATTAGATGAAGCGGAACGTCTTTGTCAGAGAATTGGCATTCTCAAGGGAGGGCGAATTGTAGCGGAGGGGAGTTTGCAGGAGTTACGACAACGGATTCTAGCGCAAGAAATGCTAGTGGTGCAAACCCCTCAGGAGGAACAAGCGATCGCCCGTGCTCAATCCTTTGGCTTCACTCACCGTCGTTATGGCAATGACCTCACTTTCTGGTTACCCGAACAATTGGAACTGAAAGAAATTATCGCCCGCTTTGATGGTATTCCCCTCGACTCCATTTCTCGCCAGCCCGTGCGATTGGAGCATATTTATGTAGAAGTGACTCAACAAAATTAGCGTTTTTTTGGGTAATTGAATGACCTAAGATGCATCTTCAATCCCCATCACCGAGTCTTCTAATGCTCTTTCAACTTCACCTAATTCTTTTTGAGTGGCTGGGTTAAGTTCCGTTGGTTGGTCTGAATTGGCACTAATTTCGTATTCATCAACAACTTCATTCACGGCGTCTTGATAGAGCGTTGATTCACTGGAAGAAGTGAAAATTTCAGGGTCTTGAGGCTTTGATTTATCCGGTTTCATTTTTAACTCCTTTGCTATAAATATTACTCCCAACCATCAGCATGAATATCTATCTAGAGTGCACTGTTGAGTTGAGTGATATATCCTTTTGAGAACGAAGATTGACCGACGAAAGTTTGAGTTGTCAGTGATATGTATCACCCATAAACGTACCGAGGAATTGCTACGTGAGGATGGGGAATAGGGGAGGGGGATTGGAGCTCATACGAGGATGGGGGAGGGGGAGTCGGAGAAACAGCGACAAAAAACTGGTGGGTGATTTCTGCCAGTCTGCACTAGTGAGATATTTATCTAATCTCGCCCTGTGGCAGCGAGAACCGTTGGGATTCTGTGCAAGGTAAACTGTTGAAACCAGCCTGTAACGTCCAGCCTTCTCTAGATTGATTGATATGCCTACGTTTTTATTGGAAGTTGGTACAGAAGAATTACCCGCGGATTTTGTCGATAGTGCGATCGCACAGTGGAAAGAGCGTATTCCTCAGTCTCTCAAGGAGCAATGCCTCACCCACGAGCCAATTGAATTCTACGGAACGCCCCGACGCTTAGGCGTATTGATTCCAGGGCTACTCGAACAGCAACCCGATCGCGAAGAAGAAGTAAAAGGCCCCCCCGCCAAAGCCGCGTTTAAGGATGGCAAACCCACCCAAGCCGCAGAAGGCTTTGCCCGCAAGCAGGGGGTAGAACTGGACGCCCTAGAGGTTAGAGATACCGATAAAGGGGAATTTGTCTTTGTTCTGAAGAAAATACCCGGTCGCGCTGCGACAGAGATTCTCACCGAACTCATTCCCCAGTGGATTTTCGGCTTAGAAGGTAGGCGGTTTATGCGCTGGGGTGATGGGGATTTGAGGTTTCCCCGCCCGATTCGCTGGTTAGTCACGCTGCTGGATGGGGACGTGCTGCCCATTGAACTGGAGAATGGAGCGGAGACGATCAAGAGCGATCGCATCTCCTACGGGCATCGAATTTTACACCCCCAATCCATCACCATTTCCCAAGCAACGGATTATGTTGAGTCTCTCCATTCTGCCTATGTCATGGTGGAACCTGGAAAACGACAGAACCTGATCAAAGAACAAGTGGAGTCAGCCGCGCAAAAACTGAGCGGTTATGCCCCAATCGACGAGGATTTGTGGGAAGAAGTCACCAACTTGGTGGAATGGCCGACAGCCGTCGTCGGAAAAATTGAGCAAGAATTCTTAAGTTTGCCCTCGGAAGTGGTCACGACAGTTATGGTGACTCATCAACGCTATTTCCCTGTTTTTACCGACGAAGAAGAAGGGAAACTACTGCCTTATTTCATTACGATTTCTAACGGAGACTCGAATAAATCTGACATCATTGCCGCCGGAAATGAACGGGTGATCAAAGCCCGGTTAGCCGATGGTCAGTATTTCTATAAAACTGACTTAGCTTCATCCCTTGAAAGCTACTTACCCAAGTTGGAAAAAGTGACGTTTCAAGATGAGTTAGGTTCGGTACGCGGTAAAGTGGAGCGAATTGAAAAAATTGCGGCTCAAATTGCCGACCAACTCGCTGTCTCAGAATCCGAACGTACTGATATTCTCCGGGCAGCGCTGTTGTGTAAAGCTGACCTCGTGACTCAAATGGTCTACGAATTTCCGGAATTACAAGGAGTAATGGGGCAAAAATATGCAACGGCTAGTGGAGAATCAGAAGCCGTAGCAACAGCAATTTTTGAGCATTATCTACCCAAGGGGGCAAGTGATGATTTACCCGATACTCGGACGGGTCAAGTGGTAGCTTTAGCTGACCGCCTTGATACATTAGTGAGTATCTTTGGATTGGGAATGATACCGACGGGTTCAAGCGACCCGTTCGCTCTGCGCCGTGCGGCAAATGCAGTCATTAACATTTCATTGTGGAAAGGTTTAGGCATTAATCTGCATCAATTGTTGCAGGATATATCAGCAGATTTTGTAGCTGCTTATCCAGATAAAAATTCTCCGGTAGAAACGTTACAAGAGTTTTTTATCCAACGTATCCGCACGCTCTTGCAAGAAGGAAACATATATCTCCAGGCATTTACTGCTACTCCTGAGAAGATAGCAAAAACTAGCTCAGGGATGATAGATCATATTGACTATGATTTGGTGAATGCGGTTTTAGGAGAGAATGACCCGGAATATACAGAGCGAGCCTTAAAAGATTTGTTGGATGTCCGCGATCGCGCCTTATTCCTCCAAGAAATCCGTAAGGACGGGAGGTTAGATGACATCTACGAAACGGTTAACCGTTCTTCTCGTCTCGCTACCCAAAAAGGAGATTTGGATACGCAACAACTCGACCCTATGGCTGTAGTAGATACAACATTGTTCCAAAAAAGTTCAGAGCAAGCTTTCTATGAGGCCATTGTTAATTTAGTGCCGCAAACGAAAGCCGCACAAGAACAGCGAAATTACGAACAACTGGTCAATGCTTTGGTAGAAAATGCACCTACGGTAAGCCGATTCTTTGATGGGGAGGATAGTGTGTTGGTGATGGTGGCGGCGAAAGAAAATCCGACAGAAGAGGAGTTAGCTATCCAACGGAATCGCTTGAATCTGTTGGGGTTACTGCGGAATCATGCGCGTGTGCTCGCTGACTTTGGCGCGATCGTGAAAAGTTAGTGTTCTTTTCTCCCTGGTAATTGGCAAGTTCCTAGTCTCCTGAGTACTATGGGGAATGCTAAACCAGGGATATCTGCCATTTAATTTATGCCCAACGCTCAGATAATTGGTCTGGGACGCTCCGGAATCGCTGCCGCACGTCTCCTTCAGCAGCAAGGCTGGCAAGTCACACTCAGCGATTCTGCTAGTGCAGAAAGCATCGCTTCACGGAACGGTTCCGAATCTCTGCAACAACAACAACAAAGCCTCGCGGCTGAGGGAATTACCGTTAAACTGGGTTATTCCTTAACCCTCGACGATGCAGACTTACCCCAACTCATTGTTGTTAGCCCTGGTGTGCCTTGGGATATCCCGGTATTAGTGGCAGCGAGAAGCAAAGGAATTGACACGATTGGAGAACTCGAACTCGCTTGGCGTCATCTCCAATCCTGTCCTTGGGTGGGTATCACTGGTACCAATGGTAAAACGACCACCACGGCTCTGATTGCTGCCATCTTTCAATCTGCCGGTTTCCATGCCCCCGCCTGCGGCAACATCGGCAATGCTGCGTGTGAACTGGCGTTAAACTCAGCCGTAGGGACGACAAATGAGTCGCCTCAACAGGAGTCTTCCATACAAAATTCACCCCCCCCATCCTCCTCACTAAAGCTCCGGCCTTATCAAGGGGGGGAGTTCAAAATCCAAAATCCCCCAGATTGGGTGATTGCAGAAATCAGTAGTTACCAAATTGAATCTTCACACGACCTAGCTCCCAAAATTGGTGTGTGGACGACGTTTACCCCCGACCACCTCAGTCGTCATAAAACATTAGACAATTACTACAATATCAAAGCGCAACTCCTGGGGCGATCGCAATTTCAAATCTTCAATGGCGATGACCCCTACCTGCATAAAATGGGTGTGGAACACTGGCCTGATGCTTATTGGACAAGTGTAAAAGGCAGAGAGTCTCTATTAGGCGACCCCAATCGGGGATTTTATATTCAAGAGGGTTGGGTTACTTCACAAAATGAGCCAATTGTCAAGGTAGATTCCTTGCGGATGGTGGGGGAACACAATCAGCAAAATTTGTTGATGGCTGTGGCGGCGGCACGGTTGGCAGGAATTGAAAAGGAAGCGATTCAAGAGGCTATCGCTAATTTCCCTGGCGTCCCTCATCGCCTGGAACACATCATCACTTGGCAGGGAATTGACTTTATTAATGATAGTAAAGCCACTAATTATGACGCGGCTCAAGTCGGATTATCTTCCGTGGCAAGTCCTACGATTTTAATTGCTGGGGGTGAAGCGAAAGCGGGTGACGATACAGGTTGGATTGAGACGATTCATGCCAAAGCGGCGGCTGTTTTACTCATTGGTGATGCAGCATCTGCCTTTGCTGAACGGTTGAAGCAATCGGGGTATGAGCATTACGAAATTGTGGAAACCATGACGAAGGCGGTACCGAGAGCGGCTCAATTGGCTCAAGACTATAATGCCCATGTTGTCCTGCTTTCACCGGCTTGTGCTAGTTTCGACCAATACCAAAGCTTTGAGCATCGAGGCGATGATTTCCGTCAACTCTGCCAGCGGTTGGTTGATTAGATGGGGTTTGGTTTTTAGCTGGAAGGGGAGACAATCAAAGCCTCTCTCAGCTAAAAAAATTATCCGCTTCCCTCTCCTTGTAGGAGAGCCTCCATTCCCACTATTGCCAAATCTCGATGTCAAGTACGAGGAAGAGTCCACAGTCCCTGATGTAGAAATGTTGCCGTTGGTGGTCGAGAGAGTAATTGCTCCTCAGTTCCCGCAGTATAGCTAAATTTTGCTGGGCGGGTCACCGTACAAATTCGTTACAGCCCTGACGGTGAATGGAATTGAGCGTGTTCCTGGAATAAAGCGCGAGCTTAGCACCATCGCCCCCGTTTTCCCGCAGCGGAATGACCAACCGGATTTTTCCCTACCCAGCGTTCATCCACTGGTTCTGACGCTAACTGATAACGACTATCGGAAGACAGTCGAATGGCACAGGAACGGTTATCCAAACTGGCATGAATCGTAAATATACTAAAAATTAGAACATCTCCGGCCTGGAACTCGGAAGAAAGCCAGCGTCCTCCATATCTATTACGCAAAGAGACTGGATTTTTAGAGAGTGCTCCATCCCACCACTTTTGACCGGATGCATACATTGACGCATTGTTTCTGTTCGTACAGTAACTATCCACATCTTTGCGTCCATAGCCGTTTTTAATGGTTTCAAGACGATGGGATTTTTCCAAAATCATCAGTCCCCCTAACTCCCAAGAAATATCACCGAGAGGAGTCCAAGCGGTGTAAACAAAGTCCGTTCCCCGTCCCATGTACACACTATCCCCATGAGGGTAAGTTCCTCGTCCTGGGGCGACGGCCCTCAACCAAGTGTAATCGTAATGTCGGACTTCTCCCCCTAAAAAAAGGTGAAAAAAATCCATCATCGCTCCCGAATAAAGTACTTCTTGAAGTGTTGGGCTTCGAGTCGCTAAATCAGGACGAAAACTCATTCTTAAGCCTGGTTTGGCAATGCAATCCTCAATCGGTGAATCAGCCCTAAGTGACCCTTCAGCCGCTAAGCAATCTGCTATTTCCCGACGAACTTGCCACACTTGTTGGGAATTGAGAAGAGATTTAATATACAAATAACCCTCTTCTTGCATTCTCAAACGCAGTGCATCCGGTTGTGAGAGTAAGCCTGATGAATCTTTTAAATAATCAAAAGCATTGGAGCAGCCATCAAGTTCGTGATCGAGAGAACGTAGGATAGTTTTAGCTTGGCTCATAAGCATCGCTACTTTTTTGAGAGCAGGTTTAATACCAATTAGGTTTGAGTTTGACACATATTCTCTAATTGCTCCCCCTTTAATAAGAGGGGTAGGGGGGTCAGGGATGACACGGAAAAAGCCAATTAGTATAAGATAGCTTTTCAGCTCAATTAGGGATAAACACCAGGAGTCCTTAAGATGTCCCGTTGAGCCTCCGTTAGTTCGGAATAATCATCAGGATTGTAGTAGTTCCGCAACCAAGCGGAGGGGTAAGGAGAATATTTGTAGAACAGGGTGCGGCGATCGCGCTGTCCTTTCCAAACCAGAGTACCGTGGGTTAGGGCTTCGGTGAAAATAATTGCCGTTCCCGCTTTGCCCCCTATCTCGTGTACGCAGGGATGAGGATGGTCTAAATCTTGCAACTCTGCTGGGAGGGGTAGGTTGCTCTTATGACTGCCTGGAATGCAACCGAATCCACCTTCTCCTGGATTCACATCTGTTAGATTGTAGGCAACGGCGGTTAAGCCGTTATACATCCGTCCATTTTTATACTGGTAATACTGGCAAGGGTCATAAGGAGTCCCACCCCCATGCAGATCACTACCAATGGGTCCAGGCCCTTGACGAATGATGTGTATGTAGTCGTGATCTAAGCGAAATTTGGGGCCAAGCAGGTCAAGCAGATAGGGACTAATCCGGGGGTTATCGATCAGGTTTTGAAAGGGGGTTCCCCAGCTCAGTAAGCGGTTGAAACGCAACCACAGCTTCCCTGGTTCATCAACTAAGGCAATTTGTTGGTCGATAATCTCATTCAGGGCGGCGAGTTGTGCACCACTCAAGGCGTCCTCCACGACCAGGAACCCTTGCAGATCGAATAGGTACTGTTCAATCTCGGTCACAATTATGATTCCTTTATGCCAGGGTACTGATGGTTAGCAATGTAACTTGTAGGAGGGGGTTGTCTTGCTGCAAAAGCTAATCACACAATGTAGTTAAGATGATTGTTACATGCTTTCGTAGGGGTGCAGATCTGCTTCGATTACACAGCTCAAAAGCTCGAATCTCTCCCCTGCTTATGTCAAACCTCTCTCTAGAAGCCCAAGCGCTGCGTCAGCGCATTTCACGCTATTTTGAGCCGACCCGCGAGGAACTTGATCGAATTCTCAAACTGGAGTTTCATTTTGTCCAGTTGTGGGATCTCGTGTTGCGATTGTATCCTTTGGATGCTCAAACTCAGGAAGCGATCGCTCACTTGGAAGAATCTAAAACCTGGGCAGGGCTATCGGTGAAGCGTGGTCAACAGACGGGGTATCAACCCTCAGACTACCCAGCTCAAAGTGATATTTTGGCAACAAATAGCGAATCGCTCGAGTCTGCCTTTGATATGGTACACAACACCATCTTGAGTCGTTGTAGGCCAAATCGTGAGATGGATTTAGCTCTTGCCCGATTGGATGATGCTAAGGCGGCGCTGAATCTGGGTGCGTCTGGCTGAATCTGAATGGGTGATTATTTATTAGTAAAAGTCTTTTGTATTAAGGCTTTTAGCTAATAACTCGTAAGTAATAACGACTCAATATTTGAGTGCCAATCAAGAGTATCAATCCAAGATTGTCATCTCTTTGCCATTGGGTTGTCATATTCATTGACTAGATTCGCTCATCAGCAAACAAGAGTGTCATGTGTTGCACCTCAAACCCTAACAATCGTTCTCTCTATAACAACTGAGAGAACTTTTTTTATAAGAAACTCCATTCACCAAAAAGAGTTTTACTCGCATTCTGGAGTTCTGAAAGCTGAACATCCGGCTGGGTACTGTACAGTTCTGAAACTTTGCGAGTCATGGCTGATGCTCGTTGCGCGATCGCGGCTGCCATATTCAACATCACAATTGAAGAGGCTGCATCGCCTGTGTGCAAACGCTGGCGCAAAACGTCAAATGGTATCGCCAGCGCCCGTACTTGTGTTAACGCCATAACATTGGCAGAATTCGGCTCACCACTGAAAAAGCTGATTTCTCCGAGTACCGTCGGTGCTGTGATGGTAGATAGCTCCTTCTCGCCAGTCGGAGTGTCGAGAAACACCCGAACATCTCCTTCTAGAACAAAGAAAATCTGGTTCCCTTGGGAGTTTTGTTGCACAATCCGTTGACCAGCAGGAATAGTTATTTTTTGACAGGCACTGACAAAGTTTTGTAATTGAGTCTGATTGAGATATTGAAATGCTCGGAACTGCTTGTAACTCATACAACTATCCCCGCCCTAGTTGAGACGGCGCTTAAAACCTATATTGTATTGTCGTCAAAAGTGGCGATCGCGCTGTGTACCGTATCCAAAGCAATCGTATAGCTGCGACACACATATGCTCAATGCCTGCGATTATCTTATTTTCATGAATGACCGGGAGTATCCGTTTGATTAGGAAGCGACGCAAATGTGACAAAAAAGCTGGAGTTGTAATCTCAACTCCAGCTTGGTGGATGCAGAGGAAAGGTTTAACTAACGACCGCTCTGATTAGTTGGTGTAGTGGTCGTGCCACGCTGTGCGTCACGCTGCATATAACCTTGTACATTACTCACCGCTCGTCTGGCATAGGGATTATTAGGACGTAACTGAAGCGCCTGCTGGAAGTAAGTCAAAGCCGTCGTGTAGTCTCTTTGCTGGGTTGCAGCGTACCCAGCTCTCATCAACTCAACGAAACTACCCGTTTGACCGGTTCCAGTTCCACCAGTACCCATTTGACCTGTTCCGGCTCCACCGGTTCCAGTTCCACCAGTACCCATTTGACCTGTTCCGGCTCCACCGGTTCCAGTTCCACCAGTACCCATTTGACCTGTACCGGTTTGACCTGTATTGGTTTGACCAGCACCGGTTTGACCTGTACCGGTTTGACCTGTATCGGTTTGACCAGCACCGGCTCCACCAGTACCGGTTTGACCTGTTCCGGCTCCACCAGCACCTGTGCCACCAACGCCCGTTTGACCAGCATCGGTTTGACCTGTTCCGGTTTGACCAGCACCCGTACCATCAGCACCCGTTTGACCCGTTCCGGTTTGACCTGTTCCGGCTCCACCAGCGCCGGTTTGACCAGCATCAGTTTGACCTGTTCCGGTTTGACCAGCACCCGTACCATCAGCGCCTGTTTGACCCGTTCCAGTTCCACCAGTACCCGTTTGACCCGTACCGGCTCCACCAGCGCCCGTTGTACCTGTTCCGGTTCCGCTAGTCCCGGACGTAGCCTGAGCTAATAATTGTCTACTTCCTTCACTCGATTCAGCATTGAGAGTGCGATTCTTAAGAGAGCCATCAAAGCTACTAGAGGTGAAATTGATCAGTGCTAATGCCGGAACACTGAGGAAAACACTAGCACTAGAAACCCCGATTAGTGCCACAAGCTTTTTGATTGATTTTTTGTGATTCTGTCTGCTCATTATTCTGTCCTTAGTATGAGGATCGAAAGATGATACTCTTTCAAATTTTGTTGCTCAAAAAGTTTTATTTTAGAGAAGCTAGCCAATTAAGAATTAAAGATATCTTGATGGAAGCTTCCTTTAAAAGTTAGCTCTGTTATTTTGTAAATTTGTATAGCTAAAGAGCGGTTTAATGTTAACTTATGCGGTATAGCTAGCTACTCAAGTAACTCGGCGAGATTGGATGGGAATGAAGTGCAGAAGGCGTTAGCGTAAACTTGCGACCTGTACCTATACCTATCGCTTACGTTTGCGCTATGTTGTACGCTTAGGCGTTACTAAGAGCGTGCGTCGCCGAATCAATGAGGGGCAAGATGAATGGCTTAAATCGCGCAAAATTTGGGCAGTTTTCAACTTTTTTGGACTGAGTTTATCTAGTATTCCCACCCCCTGAAATGACTAACGCTAGAGGCCACAATGTCGAACCCTCAACAAGTTGGCAGACTGATGGTGTCGCCGTTCATGCTTACCCGAATCTTCTGCAAGGGGTGGCACAAGCCACAAACCAACTGTTAACAACTGATGACTTGGCAACCGTCATCAACCAAACCTTAGCGATTTTAGGGCAAGTTACCCAAGTAGATCGAGTCTATATTTTTGAGATTCATCCCCACACAGAGACGAGTGAACCGGCGATGAGCCAATGGTGTGAATGGGTAGGGGAAACAGTGACGCCTGAAATTGACAATCCTCAGTTGCAAAACCTCGCCTTTGCCTCTATTGGTATGAGCCGTTGGTATGAGGCACTTTCTGGCGGCCACTCTTGTCATGGGTTAGTGCGAGACTTATCTGTGCTAGAACGGCAATTATTGGAATCGCAGGGGATTTTGTCGATTTTGGTTGTCCCCATACCCGTTAACGGTCATCTTTGGGGCTTCATTGGTTTTGATGACTGCCACTCGGAGCGCCAATGGTCACCCGATGAGTCCGCCGTTTTAATGACCATGGCTGCGATGATCGGTTCCTGCATCTCTCACCGGCAGACGGCAGACGCCCTGAAGCAGAGCCAGTTACGGTTGGAACAAATCACCGGTAACGTACCAGGAATGATTTTTCAGTTCCTGCAACGTCTCGATGGCTCTCGTTCCGTTCTTTATGCCAGTTCGGGTTGTCGAGAACTTTATGAGTTAGAACCAGAGGCGATTCAAGCCGACTTTCAGGTGCTTTCCAACTTAATCCATTCTGATGACCGCGAAGCTTATGAACGTTCGGTGGCGAATTCTGCGGCTAAGGGTGAGCCTTGGAATTGGGAAGGTCGGGTTGTGACGCCATCAGGCAAACTCAAGTGGGTTCAAGGGACTTCCCGCTTGGAGCAGCAGAGGAACGGCGATTTGCTTTGGGATGGCGTGTTGGTGGACATCACAGACCGTAAGCAGGCCGAGGAGGGTTTAAGGGCAAGCGAAGGACGTTTACAGAGTTTCTTTGATGCCACGTTTGAAGCGGTAATGATTCACGATCGCGGCGTGATTCTCGATGTTAACTCTGCCACCGAAGCACTGCTTGGCTACTCTAAAGCCGAACTCATTAATCAATCTGTATTGAAAATCACTGCTCCCTGTTCGCAGGCTATCATTCAAACCCGTTCAAATTTCCCCTGTGATGACCCCTTGGAAGTCGTAGGTCTCAAGAAAAATGGTACAACGTTTATCGCCGAGATTACCGCCAAAAGCATAAGTTATCAGGGGCGCATGGCTCGTGTGGTAGGAGTGCGCGACATTACTGTTCGCAAGCAAGCCGAAGATGCTCTACGCCAAAGTGAAGCGAGGAATCGTGCTCTGCTCCATGCCATTCCCGATTTAATTTTTCGCTTGAGTCGAGAGGGTATTTATTTAGATTGCCATGCGGAAAACGCCAATGATTTATTGGTACCTGCGAATGAATTAATTGGAAAAAAGGTAGAGGAGGTTTTACCCCCACCCCTAGCCCAGATGATTAGGCAGCTCATAGCGCAAGCCCTCTCGTGTCGAACCATCCAAACGTTAGAGTACCAGTTGCCAATTGATGGAACGTTGCGTTATTGGGAAGCGAGAATTGTCGTGTGTGGGGAAGACGAAGTTTTGGTCATTGTGCGCGACATCACGGATGGCAAGCGTGCCGAGGAAGAGCGCCTGCTGAGAGTTCAACGCGATCGCTTATTGGGAGAGATTGCTTTGCGGATTCGGCAATCCCTCGATCTGGAGCGAATTCTTCAGACCACTGTTGCAGAAGTTCGACAATTTTTAGAGTGCGATCGCGTATTTATTACTCACTTTGATCAACGATTGCAGGGTAATATTGCGGCTGAATCGGTGGCAGCTAATTGGGGTTCAGTTTTAGAAGTATTGCGGGGGAACTCAGCCTATATCAGAGAACTTAAAACACTGTTTGAATCCGATGAGCTTCAGATCATCGACGATACCACTGAGGCTGATCTTTCCCCCTTACGGACGCATTACTTTGTGCAATATCAAGTCAAAGCTTGCTTAGGGGTACCCATTATGCTCAGTGACAAAAAGGTGTTTGGGGTCTTGGTGGCTCACCAATGCGATCGCACCCGTCACTGGCAGCCCTTTGAAGTGGATTTACTCAAAGCCCTCTCAACCCAAGTGGCGATCGCTGTTCAGCAGTCTCAACTTTACGAACAAGTACAGGCGCTCAATACTAACTTAGAACACCAAGTCGAAGAGCGTACCCAAGAGCTGAAGCAGAAATACACCGAACTCCAAGAGCTACACCGACTCAAGGATATCTTTTTACACGCCGTGTCCCACGACTTGCGGACGCCGGTGCTGGGTTGGTTAATGGTACTCAATAACTTACTCAATGGTCAGGAATCAGAGGCGTTGAATGTTAGCAAGTCTCAGGCGTTGAAAGTTAGCAAATTGAAAATGGAAGGTGCGGATGAAACGCTTCAACCTTCAAGGCTGAGCCAACCCGAAAATATCCTAGTTTCTCGCTCTGTTTTAGAGCGGATGATTCAAAGTAGCGATCGCCAAATGCGTTTGATTAACTCCCTCTTAGAAGTTCATAGCAGCGAAGTGGCGGGCGTTGCTTTGCAGCGTGAACCCATACAACTGGATGAACTGGTGCGAATTTTGGTTGAAGATTTCGAGCCACTGTTGGCGAAAAATCAGGCAACTCTCATCAATCACATTCCTGCAAATTTACCGCTAATTAGTGCCGATGCCGCGCAGCTCAGGCGAGTGTTTGAAAATCTACTCAATAATGCCTTAAACCATAACCCACCTGGAATCAGGCTCATGCTAGATGCTCAGGTTAAGGAAGGAATCATTTGCTGTACCGTTGCGGATAATGGTGTTGGCATGAGTCAAGACATGTGCGATCACTTGTTCCAACTTTACTTCCGAGGCCAAGATGCAAAAAGTTTCTCTCAGGGACATCGTCCCTATACGGGTTTAGGTTTAGGGTTATATCTTTGTCGCCAAATTATTACAGCTCACGGCGGCGAAATAGGTGTTCAAAGTCGCCCAGAAGAGGGAACAACATTTTGGTTTACTCTATCCGTATTTGTGTAGTGATATCGCTGATTTTGTTACTTCAATATCCTAAGTTCTAAATAGCAAAAACCAAGAGTATTTTGGCTACTCTTGTTAAAGCGGGTTTATCCCTCTATTTCTATTGATGAATATCCGTTAGTACCCTACAGCAACTTCGCTAATAAAGGCATCAAAAGAGTCACAAAATAGTAAACTAAGGGGCCTGTAAAAACATAACTATCGGTTCGGTCTAAAATACCCCCATGACCTGGAATCAATTGTCCCGAATCCTTGACTCCAGCATCCCGTTTCATCATGGACTCGGTTAAATCTCCTAAAAGGCTAGCAATCCCCACAAGCGTGCCCAAAATAATACCGCTCAGTTGCCAAGTCGGCCAATGCAGATACCACGCCCCAGCCGTGGCGACGGCGATGCTACCCAAAAGACCAAAAATAGCGCCTTCAACGGTCTTTTTGGGACTGATATGAGACAGGCGGGTACGACCAAAGAACTTACCGAAAAAGTAAGCCCCAATATCAGCAGCCCAAATGCAGGCAAAAGCGAGTAAAGTGGCGGTTAACGCTTCAGGTAAAGCCGTTAAGTCAGTCCAAGAGGTAGGCCAGTATCCTTTTAAAGGGAGGTTCGTCGCACTCGCGACGGCATCCGCAGGCAGTGCTGACGCCTCAACCCAACCGACTCGTAGCCGCACCCAATAACTCGGCAAATAGCCGCCATAGAGTAAGCCCAAAATAGAGGAAGCAATATCCGCAATCGACGCCATCTTGGGCTGGAATAGCAGATAGAAACAGATAAACGTTCCTGCTAGGGGAAACAGCGCATCGGTGAGTGTGGGTGAAACAGCAGACGTAAACAGCAGCAGGAGACTGACAACGATGGTGATTTTGGCAGCCGGCGCAATCCCCTTGGCCTTAACCAGTTGAAAATATTCCAATAGACCCAGAGAGACGATGACGCAGAAGCCGAAGGTAAAGTACCATCCGCCAAGAATGATCATCCCCAAGGCTAGGGCGATCGCAATAATTCCACTAAAAATTCGAGACCAGGGCATAGAACGCTTCGGATAAAAGACAGTTGCCTGCAACTGTCGTTATGGAGAGGGGTCGGATAGAGCAGAGAAAATAACCATCTCTCACACCAAGAAATCACTCTGCTTTTGCTTAATGTAACGAATTGGCGCTAAACCGCCATCCGTCTACATCAGAAAGTAAGGCGCTTCAACTGGATTGGGGTGAGCTGAAAAAAGTTCACAAAACGTTTGCGCTTTTGAGACCCCAACTGTCTGATGTAGCGTAGCTTACTAATGCGCTCTAATCAAGCTTCTCACCACTGAGAATAAAAATCGGATTAACGGGTGCAAACGTTTGATGGGTGCCCCGTGTCTCCAATCGATTGACGGCAGATTGAACAACCTCAATGTTGCGTGCCTGTAACTGAGCAAACGCTTCGGAAATGCCATAAAGACTTTCTAGATTACTAGCTGTGGCGACGACTCGCCCGGAGGGGGGTAAGTAACGCCAGACTTCTTTGAGGATGTTCTTGATTTGACGCACCCCCCCAATACAAACCCGTTGAGGTGGCTGGGGAAGGTCTTTCAGGCATTCTGGGGCACTTCCTTCAATCACTTGGACATTTTGCACATCAAAACGCTCACAGTTGCGTCGAATCAGGTTCGCCACCTCCCCATCGCGTTCTATCGCCATAATCTTACCCTTGGGACACAGTAATCCCATTTCTACCGAAATGGTGCCCGTCCCCGCGCCGATATCCCACAACAAAGAGTTCGGTTGCATCCGTAGCGCCGAAATCAAGAGCAATCTCACCTCTCTCTGACTTAGAGGGATACCGGGTAACTGCTCAAATAAATCATCAGGAATGCCAGGGGTGACGTAAGGCCAAAGTGAGGAAGACATTTTTTATCATTCGTCATGCGTCATTCGTCATTGTCCTTTCCCGATTGACCCATCAGCCAGGTTAAAAACAGATTTATTTAACTTTGATGACTGACTACTTTCAGAGTCTTGAGGCTGGGATCGCTACAACCGGTGAGGGTACCCCCTAAAATCAGAACTTGTTGCAGGTATTCAATAGCTGCCGGATTAATCATTTCTCCTGGCATTAAGGCTGGGATACCGGGTGGGTAGGGACAAACCCACTCCGCACTCATCCGATCTAGGGTTTGCTCGACGGGCAGTGTTTCCGTTGGGGCAAAGAACGCTTCACGGGGAGAGAGCACCGGAGAAATGATAAACGATGAAGGATGAACAAACAACAATTCAGCCTTCCATTTTTGCAGTAAATCCTGCAAAGGGGCGACACATTTGGGGCAGTAGTTGTCTTGGCTGATGGTGCTAAAGGCTTGGACTAACTGCTGAATATCGGCTTCTGTATTACCCAAACTGATGATAAAGGTGAGATGTTCCAGTGTCGGCAACTCTGCCGTGACGCCGAGTTGTTGATAGAGAATTTCATCGGCTTCAAACCCACTCAATCCTAACTCAGAGACTTTGACAACCAGGCGTGTTCGATCAATGGCAAAAAATCCTGGACTGTTGACGGGTTCTAAAACGGATAATCGGGGAAGTTGGCTAATTTTACTTCTCGCCTCTTGGGCAAGGTACAAGGTTCGAGTCATTAGCTGTTCTCCTTGCAATGCCATTTGTTGCCGTGCGGCATCCAATGAGGCGAGGAGGAGATAGCTGGGACTGGTAGACTGTAGCAGTTGTAAGGATTTACTCAACCGCTCTCGATCAATTCGGTTCCCCTGAACATGCAGCATTGATGCCTGAGTCATCGCACCGAGAACTTTATGGGTGGATTGCACGGTTAAGTCAGCACCCACGGATAAAGCGGACGGAGGTAAGTCGGGATGGAAGGCAAAGTGAGGGCCGTGGGCTTCATCGACCAGTAAGGGGATGTTATGTTGATGAGTTAAGTGAGCGATCGCTTGTATATCCCCACAAACCCCCTGATACGTGGGATAGAGCATCATCACCGCTTTGACGTCCGGATATCGCTTGAGGGCAGTAGCCAGGGCTGTTGGGGTAATACTGTAAGCCAAACCCGTAATCGGATCGTAATCTGGATTGATGAAGATGGGGATCGCCCCCGAAAGTACCAAGCCCGCGATCGCGCATTGGTGGATATTGCGAGGCAGGATAATTTTATCGCCGCTATTACAGGTGGCTAAGATTGCCGCCATCACTCCAGCGGTGGAACCATTGACGAGAAACCACGTTTGGTCTGCCCCAAAAGCCTCTGCTGCCAAGGCTTGTGCCTCTTTGATCACCCCTTCAGGCGCAAATAAGTTATCCAAGTCGGGTAATTCTGGCAAATCTGCCGGAAACACAGACGCCCCCAACAAATCGGCGAGGGGTTGCGGGATGCCCTGCCCTCGTTTGTGTCCTGGCGCATAAAACGGAGCATGAGGCTTGTGAGCGAGCTCTTTTAGGGCTTGTAGTAAAGGGGCTTTTAATTGGTCTAGCATTTTATCACAAATTGGCAGTCTTGAGGGAAGCTGAGTTGCTTACTTTCCCATTTCAACGATTAAAGCAACAGCACCCCCATCAGACGCAACGTAGAGAGCCAATCACCAGGCAAGTTTCTCTATCCTGAAGGACAAGGGATTTTGGGAGAGCAGGTTTTTCCTGATCACCCCATCTTTCACCCTCTCCCCCTTACCTAGATAGCGAATGTGCAAAGCGATCGCCACGCGCTGTTCAAATATACAATCATCAGCCAGATGCTCGGAAGTAGTAGCTCATGTCTGAATTGAGTTTATCAATCGTAGATTGTAGCGAGACGTAACTATTTGGGGTGATGTAAGGTTGAGGATTTCCCTATACCTTGGTGGAGTCGAGATCTGGCATTACAACGATTATGATTTACCCCGCTCCAGAGCCACAAATTCCCAGTCCAGAACCCGCCCCCTTACCCTCCCCGAATCCCGCTCCATCGCCAGATCCCGCTCCCATCCCTGAACCCGTACCGAGTCCCATTCCTCAACCGGTTCCGGAGCCAGTACCAGAGCCTGTGCCTGCACCCATTCCCCAACCGGCGGTACCCCAACCTGTACCCGAAATCGTGCCGTCTCCCATTCCTCAAACTGTACCTGGGACGATTCCCCAAACCATTCCTGGCTTCCAATAAAATTAAGAGGGTTTAGTCTTCATCTAAATCTTTGATCTAACTCCTAATCAAACTGTCATGCTAAGAGCCGGAATTGTTGGACTGCCTAACGTGGGCAAATCCACTTTGTTTAATGCCTTGGTGGCTAATGCCAAGGCGGATGCTGCTAACTTCCCTTTTTGCACGATTGAGCCGAATGTCGGCGTCGTGGCAGTGCCGGATGAGCGGCTGCAAGTTCTGGCCAAAATTTCTAGCTCCGAGCAAATCGTGCCGACTCGTGTGGAGTTTGTCGATATTGCGGGTTTAGTCAAGGGTGCCAGTCAAGGCGAAGGGTTGGGTAACCAATTCTTAGCCAATATCCGGGAAGTGGATGCGATTGTCCATGTGGTGCGCTGCTTTGATGACGATGACATTATCCATGTTTCGGGTTCCGTTGACCCGGTGCGAGATATTGAAGTGATTAATTTGGAGTTGGCGTTATCTGATTTAGCGCAAGTTGATCGCCGCATTGATCGTACCCGCAAACAGGCTCGTACCAACAAAGATGCTCAGATTGAACTGGGTGCCTTGGAAAAGTTGAGTGCGGCGTTGAATGAAGGCAAACCAGCGAGGCAGGTGAGTTTAACCGAGGAAGAAGCGGAGTCGGTGAAAGTGTTGGGACTCCTGACAGCCAAGCCGGTGATTTACGCCGCTAATGTCTCCGAAGATGACTTGGCAAGTGGGAATGACTGGGTGGAGCAAGTACGGCAAGTGGCTGTGACTGATAATGCTCAAGTGGTGGTGGTTTCGGCTCAGGTGGAGTCCGAACTCGTTGAGTTACCGGAAGAGGAACGAGGGGATTTTCTCGCGTCTTTAGGGGTTGAAGAGGGTGGGTTGAAATCCCTCATTCGCGCTACTTATGAGCTTTTGGGGTTGCGGACTTTCTTAACAACTGGCCCGAAAGAAACTCGCGCTTGGACGATTCAGGCGGGAATGAAAGCACCTCAAGCCGCCGGGGCGATTCACACAGATTTTGAGCGGGGTTTTATTCGCGCTGAAACCGTTGCTTACAATGACCTTGTTGCTACTGGTTCGATGAATGGGGCGAAGGAGAAGGGTTTAGTTCGCAGTGAAGGGAAAGAGTATGTGGTGCAAGAAGGGGATGTAATGTTGTTCCGGTTTAATGTTTAGGAAAATTCAGCGTTTAATTGAATTTTGCTAACGCAATCGTGAGCGATTGTTCATATATGAGGCGGGGTTTGGGCACGATGATATCGTGCCCAAACAAACGGTTTGTTTGTAATCCGTTGAAGAGGGATTTGATTTGGCGATCGCATATCCTGTATGTAGCGCGATCGCACTTTTCTGTTGTTAATCGGAAAGGTGCGTCTAGCGGAGCTATTCTGTAAGCAATCGCTTCTGTTGCCTGTCAGGATATCGCTTCTGTTGCCTGTCAGGATAAGGAATGCAAAATGGCTTGAATTTGACGTTTAAGTTCTGGCAAATTATGCTCTACAGCAGACCACACAACGTCTAGGTCAATTTCAAAGTAATTGTGAGTCAAAATATTTCGCATCCCAATGATTTGCGACCAAGGCACATCAGGGTGCTGCTCTCTAGTATCTGGCGACAAGGCACGAGATGCTTCACCGATAATCTCAAGATGTCGGATAAACCAAGTTTGAATCAGTTCATCTTCCTCGAAACCCTGTCGCCCTTGAACAGCATAGCGCTCGATCCGTTCAATTGCTTCTAGAATGTCACACAGCTTTTCGCGATCATCTCTCACAATGAAATTGCCTCTCTTAACACCCGTTCCCGAATTCGCTCTCGCAATCCTTTTTCAGTGACGATATCGACTTTGCAATTGAGTAATTCTTGCAAGTCCATTAATAGTCCTCCCAAATCGAACAAGCTTCGTCCGGGTTCCATTTCGACTAGAAAATCTACATCGCTGCTTGCATCGGCTTCTCCCCGTGCCACTGAACCAAAAATCCGAACGTTGTAAGCTCCATATTGGGAAGCCGTTTGGAGAATGCGTTCTCTGTTGGCTTGTAAAAGCTCATAAATTGTCATGACTTGACCCTTTATTAGCGTCGTCTTGTAGCTAGTGTATGAGCAATTCAATTCTGCTCTATATTGATATCTCACTATCCTAAGTATGAAAGAGGCATCTGAGGAGAATCCAGCCGAAGAATTAGTCGCAATGGGAGTGCCGAAAGAGGATATTGTGCTGGGGCTTCATGTTCCTTACAAGCGGCAGTATACAGGCTATGGAGTAGCTTAGAGAAAGGCGATCTGCGCTTCGCAGCAGCGCTTCGCTATCGCACGTAGATATCCTAACTGTATGGGAGAAGCGATCGCATAGTCTGTATGTAGCGCGAGCGCATTTCGCCCCTCACCCTATCTCATTAATCCAGCTTTGAATAGCACTGAGTAAATTCGGCTGTTCGGATGGAAAGCCTTTCAAAGGTGGTTCAAGCGGTTGGTTAGTAATCCAAGCGATATGCAGCACATGGGTGAGTTTGCGGCAAAAGGTAATAAGTGCCTTCTTGGGTTCGCACTTGTCCAGAATCAAAGCCAAGTTTTGTTTTTGCAGTTGCTTTTTGAGTTGGAGAAGCGATCGCTCTAGTTGATAGGCGTTACTGACTTCTGGTGGAATTTCTGAATCATCGGGAAATACGAAGCGATAGATGCGGTTGGAGAGTGCTTGTGCGATCGCGCTTGTATCTGTCTCTCCTTCTAGTGCTTGCGCGTTGATGATAATGGGATAGGTTTTGTCAGTGGGTTGCAGTTGAGAGGTAATATTAGTGAATGAGTTTTCTAATGATTGAATTAAAGAAGGTTCACCGTGCCAAGCCCGATAAAAGTCTGGGTAAGTCATGTTTTGGGCACAGTGCCAGATGATACAGCAAGCCCAGTAGCGCTCAATGATGTAGCTAGACAGGAGGTTACTATCATTCAACTGATCAGGGGGTAGCTGTAAGCAATTTTTCAAGTCTGCCACTACTGAGAAGAGATTATCAAGGTGAATTTTCCTTTTATTTAGAACTCTGAGAACAAAATAAGGATTATAGTCTCCCTGACTGTTTTGCAGGAGTTTATTGAGAGTGTCAAGGGCTTGTTTGTTGTCCGGTTCAATTGCTATCAATTCATTAGCAGCGTCAAAACGGATGTCAATATCATCAAAATCTAGGAGTTTCGTTAAAGTATCGATGGCTTGTTTGTTGCTATGGTCAATTATTACCAAGTCGCTCACAGCCGTTATTAAGCCACTAGCAGCATGTACAGCGATTGAATTATTACTAGAGTTCAGCAGTTGCGTGAAAGCATCAATGGCTTCTAAGTTGCCTGGGTCGATTTTTATCAAGATATCGGCAGCATTGCTGCAAGCTTGCTCATCATTATTAAACCGTAGTGCATCACCCAGAAGTTCAATCGTATAATCTAGGCTATTTTTTTTCAAAATTGTAGCAGCTTTGAATGCGATATCTATATCTTTATCGTATAGAGATCTAATTAAAAATCCCCTGTTATCTTCTAAATAGCTAACGTTTAAATGTTCAGCCGCTTGTAGACGTACTTCTGCGGTAGAGTACTCATCGTCAAATATTTCCTTGAGAGCCTTAATTGCCTCTTTATTGTCAGGATCGATTTTTAATAGTACCGCAGCGAGTCTTACACGATCAACACTTCTCAGGCTATAGGGTAGTGGTTCTACATCGCATTGTTTCTTTAGTGAATTGATGAAGTTATTCTGTTGATTCAGTAGTCTCAAGCGTTCAGATTTATCTATACTAAATTGTAAGATAGCCTCGTGGTTTGCATTCAATATCTCATTCAACATTTCTAGGAAGCTCCACCGTTCTGATTCATCTACTCTAGAATGCAGCAGGTTATTTAACTCCTCTGCAACTTCCGAAACATCAGCATTGATTTCTATCAAGCTCTCAACAGCTTTAATGCGATTTGAAATCTTGTCTTCACTATGTATAAAATCAGACAGTGCATTTTTAACGGCTGAACTAGCAGTACCGACTTTTCCTAAAATTTCGAGAGCTATCTCAAGGCTTTTATTATCCTGATTAGCACATAGGATGTTAATTAAGCTGAGCAATTGTTTGATTAATAGGTTGCGTTCGCTCCCCGGCAAAATTTCTTTAGCTACCTTTGCAATCAGTGAGAGTGTTTGCTCTTGGGGTTCTTTCCAATTAAATGAGCTAAACGTCCAATTAACAATCTGTTTAACAATCTCATCAGCAAGGCTACATTTTTTAAATTCTGCAATTCCCGTAGCTGCTAATAAATAAGCTTGATAGCCGTAAAAATTCTCGCTTCCACAACCATCCTTATATTCTATCAACGCTTTGATAAAGGTTTCTTTTTGCTCCTCGGCGACATCCTTTCGTCCTAGCCATAGCAAAATTACCTCTTTCCACTGTGGTTCAAAAATGCGGTAGGTGTCTCTCACTGCTTTAGGGTTGCGGTTATCGTGTTCTCGCGGCAGAAAATAGTCCCAATGATCAACCGCCAGCGCCGCAAAGTATTCCTGGAACGTAGGATGAAAGAAAGCATAAACAGATTCATCCGTTTGGGCGTCTCGTTCTACCAAATTTAGCCAGCCCAGAACACAGGCTAAATTGAACACCGGTTTACCCATTTCCTGACGTGCCAGACTCTCCCTCAGCCGAAATCTAGCGCTGCTGTTAATTCCTGCTAGAGCTAATTTGCCTAGAGCTTGGTGCAATTCATTCTTTAATTCATTCTGGTTAATCAAATCTTTTGCATGAAGGTTTTGTTTCCACTCATAGAAATAGCAGATGAATCTCTCGTAAAGTACCGCCTTTGTTTCTGGCAATTCTCCCTGCTTATCCAGATAGAAAGTCTGACACAACAGCGCCAACATGAGCGGATTTTTCACCAATTCGCGGATTCGCTTTCGTCCCGTTTCCTTTAACTTCGCCTTTAGTTGTTCGCCTCGCTGCTGAATCGATCCCCCCTGTCCCTCCTTAGAAAGGGGGGTATTTTCTAGTCCCCCCTTTTGAAGGGGAGTTGAGGTATTTTCTAGCCCCCCCTTTGCAAGGGGGGGTTGGGGGGGATCTGCCTCTTGGCTAGCTACCTTAAACCACTCCTGAATAAACTTGTCAATTTGCTCATGTGCAAATTCCTGAGTGCGATAGGTGTCAAAGCCTGTCAGCATATTGTTAACGCTGGCATCCCAAACATTGAGCCGACAAGTCAGCACTACCCGCGCCTGTCCAAGCCAGCCTGTAAATTGTTTCTGGATTGTGGCTAATGCCTGAACGGGTGAATCTGCCCCCATCTCATCCACGCCATCTAATAGCAGCCACACCCCACCCTTACGGAACTGTTTGATTAGCTCATTCTCCATTGCTGGCGTGACAGCAACTTCAGAATTCACCAATCCTAGCGATTCAGGGAGCCACGTCTTGAGTAGATAATGCTCTATCGTTCTCCCCTGCAAACTTGCCAAGGTAATACAGATGGACAAGTCTTCCGTGTTGGACTGGATGAAAGATGCGATCGCACCCAACAAGGTAGTCTTCCCCGCACCCGGTTCCCCAACAATCGCAATGTTCTTGTTTTTCCTATCTTGCCTTTGCCCGATTACTTCTGTGAGAAACTCATCATGCTGATAGGTTTTGGCAATGACCTCTTGATTTAGCTGATATAGCTGATTTGGATCAACATTTTCACTCCGGCGTTGCTGCTGTTTTCGCTCCACCAATCCCAGAGGGACATGAACATTGACCTCAACACCCATCTCAGTTGCTTGCCGTCTAAGCCTCTGTTTGTCTTGCTGCTCCTTGAGCATCCTATGGCAAACTTCCGGCCAGTCAATATCGATTTCACTAGCAGCAGTTTTCTCTTGTGCCGCAGTTGAGAACGCTGGAAACCACTCGCTATGCTCAACAAGGTCAGTAGGTTTTAAGTCTAAAGCTTTTGCGATCGCTTCAATCGTCTTTCTTTGAGGATTCTTTCCTCGGAATAGACGATTAACGGTGTCAATACTTAAATAATCTGCCGCCTCAGCCAATTGTTCACGGCTGGTGTAGCTCTTTTCAGCCATTTTCTGCTCGATTAGGGCTAAACCTTCAGGCTTGATTGAAAATCCACGTTTGCGCGTTTCTCTCATAGGTAGGGAGTAGATTCCACTACGACAATCACCACCTTAATTAATCTAAAGCTGATTGAAAAGCGCAAATACACGGAGATAAATGAGTTAATATCTGCCCTTATTTTCCCTGTACTCTCCGGGTTTACCTCGATATTCTCGAATCATCGAGCGATGCAAAACGAGATGGACACGAAAAAACAACTTAGCCTGATAGTGGAGAGTGATCCCAATAAAAACAAAATCGGCACACTGAGAATCGCACCTAAACATAAAGACAGCAATCACGTACAACGCCGTCAGCAGCAACGAGCAATTAGTAATGCCATGATTCAAGTTGCTCTGATGTATGGGTGCAAGCACTACAACAAAGGGGCAGTAATTTATACACTGACTGACCGAATTTTGAGGCAGACTCCTTACTTTCGGTTTACCGATACTCTGAGAGGTCTTCGCGTAGTTTGTCAGAATCAACTGCCAGAATTCCAGCTTTTAACAGCTTATTGGCACGAAGAAACTAAACGCCGCGTTCGCAGCTAGCCCCATGCGTAACTCCCCCTTGTTAAGCCAGAGCTTTATTGAGGGGATTTAGGGGGTTCTCCCGGTATTTACACTTATTTCAAACCCCCCTCTAAGGTTTCGGAAACCGTGGCTGCCACCATGCATACCAAGAAAACCATACAGATTCCAAGAGAGAATATGCTTCTTCTGGTTGATTTTCCTCCAAAGGCACAGACAGCATATTCCACATACAACGGAAGTCTCGCAATTCTTGAAAACCCAGTAACCAAAGCAGTACACGACCCGGTTTTACATCATAAACATTCCGGTTTTCTCTAAATTGGTCAAACGTTACAGTACTACCACCACGTGGATTAATACAAGAGGTTAAATAAGCTGTTCCTTCCTTAGTGAATAGAGTATGAAAACCCACGCCTGACTTTTTATGAATGAGAATCGATGCGGTAGATTTTTCTGAGAAAATATGCTTTTTCAAAAAATCTTGAACATCCCCCGATGATTGAATAATATAATGCATATCAATAGTCAGGGTGAGGGGATTTTGTTGATATCGATAACGCCTACTCGCTAGAAAGGTCGGATCATCAGTGATTTTCAACGGTACACTATCCACCAACTGCCACTGAGGTAAGGTAATTGTACTGGGAAAAACAAAAGGAGTTACTCTTGATTGCTGGCTAGCAGGAAACAAAATTGACTTAATCAGAACGCACAAAACCCCAATAAAAAGAACCACCAGCAGCCAAATTCTAATCGTTTTCCATGAATTCATCAAAATTGACACGGCTGATATAACTTTTCAGAACAATGTCGTATTTTATCCTTCAGACTTTAGTTGGGCTTTGGCTGGCTTTCTTAGGATGAAAAACCAGCAGAACAACCCAAAAATGAATACCCCCATTAGAGGAAAGATTTGGGAGCCAGTTCCCAAGTGCCAATAATCAAAAGCTTCTGAATTTGAGTTTGCTACGAGTAGAGTTAAGATGGCAACCCGAATGCCATTAACAATAAAAGCAATAAACACAGCCAGAAATGGAATAAAAACTTTCTGTTTCCGATTGGTTTGGGGAAACATAAATAAGAAAAGCAAAGAGAGTCCCAGTAACTGAAGCATACCATTCACTCCACTACAGCCCGAAGCGACCTCTACTTTGGCGGTTGGCAGGGTGATAAAAACACCTTGGCGATAAACTGAAAATCCCAAACCACTAAGCAGAGAAGCAGAGAATTTGGCGGTTAACAGACTGAGATCTAAAAATCGATGTACCAAACCCTGTGGAATGCTAATAAAACCAAGGAGTAGCAGTTCTTGCCAATACTGTTTTAATCCTTTTGCACCCGATACCAATAAAGCCAAACTGAAGGCGGAAATAAAGGGTGAGAAGCGAAGAAAAATATCATTCCCCGGTACTAAAAAACTCTTGAGAAGTACTGAAGTCAGCAGTGATGCTCCCAAAAAGCTGGAGAAAATGCCACTTTCTGTACGGAGCTGATCTTTTTTATCCCAAACGAGAGAAGATACAGCTGCCCAAAAGACCAGACTTGTACTCAGTAGATCCAGATTGTTTGCCTTTAGGGTTAAAGTCAAGTGGAGTGCAATTAAACCAACGGCTATTCCAACTATCCAGAAGTTGAATCCTGGTAAAAGTTTGAGCTTGCTCAGTTGAGTCATATTAGGTTAGATGTTGGTAAGGCAATGGGTAATGGGTAATAGGTAATTGGAGAAAAGACATGAAGAGTGCTGTGAAAAAATCCCCTTTCCTTGTTTCCTGTTACTTTTTTCAGCATCTCTCTGGTCTTGATAGAAAAGCTGCTCAATTGCCGGGGACGTGATTTTGGATTAAGGTTCCATCCGCATCATAAACTTCCAAACGCATACGAGCGTTATCACTAATCGCTTCCAACGCTTCTCCTAAGGTTAAGATGTGATTGACAATACTGGATTGAGCATTAGAGTCACCTCTAACTTGGGCAGAGTTTGCAGTTTGTTTCACTAGCTTGGTGTAGGCGGGTGTTAGCCGAACTTTGATGATATTATTGATAATCCCGAAGTTGCAGACTTGAACTTTCCCCGTGCAAGTTTGTTTTAAATCATTGCGGGTTTGTTGTACTTTTAGAGCTAATTGCAACTTAAGTTTCGCTTGCTTGAGAGCGTTGGAGTAAGACTGTACGAGGGATTGTGTCTTGCTGTAGTAAAACGACTCTTTGGGAACCTGATTCATGTTGGTTAGAGCCTTGCGCCAGTGAACCACTGCAACTGACCACTGATTATCGAGCTGAGCATTTTTGGCGAGTTGAGCTAACTGGAGTCCTTGGTTATAAGCGTTAACAGCAAATTGCTCTTGAGTTTTCTTATCCTGCACACTTGACATTTTCGGCAAATACAGGGACGACAATTGCTGTGCCTGTTCGTAAGCGGTTGTCCCTTGAGGAATCTGCTTGAGGCGCTTCATCGCCGTTTGCCAAGTCCCATAAACCAGTTGCCAATTTTCCAACGACTGAGCCACTCCTTGACGCGCTTCGGCAATTAACGCCGCATCTTTCGCCTCTTGAAGACGCTGCTGAGAGTTTCGCTCTTTCACTAATCGCTGATTCGCCGCTGCTAAATTCTGCTTATATTCCTTAATTTTTTGCTGAGCCAAGGGTTGGAGATCGCTATTAGTCGGTAACTCTTCCAGACGTGCGATCGCCTCTCGCCACAAACCCTGAATTTCGACCCACCGCGCCGTTGGATGAGGCGGATTTTCACTTTTGTGAGCCGCCCTAGCTGCTGTCTGTAATGCCGTTACCATCTCCTCAACTCGTTTGGCCTGAGCTTGATATACCTTAAGCTGCTCTTGGGCTTTCCCGTAAGAACCCGACCAAAATGGAATGGATTGTAACATCCGAATCGCTTCCATTAATTGCTCTTGAGCTTCCAGAACCTCTTTCCCAGATAGGGGCTTTTGCAACCTGTTCAGGCTCGTCTGGCTCAATTCCTGAGCGTCTGAAAGGGCTTGACACTGTCCAACCACACAGGGACGAGTGAGCAGAAACAGGCTGGTCAAGAAAATGAACAAACTTAGGCCAGTCCCAGCGACGACCATCGGCAGCAGGGTTTTTTTAGACTTGCTGTTCCCTGGTGTGACAATTTCCTCAGGTGGCTCTTCCAGGAGGGAATTCTCTTCCTGAATCGGTTGATCCCAGGGGTGAGGGGATGTTGACTCGAATGGCGGAACCTCTGAGCTTTGGCTCGTTTCCGTTTCTACCTCATGACTATCCGTTGCCTCTTCTGGGAGAGAGTCGGATAAATCAGGGGTATCTAGTGTCTCTTCAACAGGTGTAGTGGTTGTGGTGGGAGAGACAGGCCGATCTATTTTGAACGAATAAAACGCATAAGGCGACTTCTGGCCTTCTACTCGCAAGTAAATTTTGACCGAGTGACTATCTGACCATTGCTGCTCCTGAATGGTTCGCTCAATCGAGCTAAATACTTGTTGTGAATCGGGTACCGTTGTCGCTGGATGTTGAGCCAGAACCACTAGCATCTCATCCTTAAGCCGACACTGAACCTGAACCGGGACAAACGGTAACAGGTCAGATTGGAAGCCTTCGTGTAAAAGATGCTCCAGAGTTTCTAAATTATTAGGTCGGGTCGCTGTTGTCATGTGACTACACCATTCTTCAGGTAGTTGCTTTTTTGGGGTGAGTTACCAACCCACAGCGACTCTTGATACCGAGTTGCATCCAAAGAGGTAACGTTCTCTCCCCCTATTTCTGCTAATTTCGCAAACGAGTATGGCTGAACCCACCCGTTTGATTAGGGATGGTTAGGGCTGTTGGATTAAAAATGATTCAGCCAGCTCATTGATTAACCCAATAGAACCTCAGCTTAAACGTTTAATTTTGCCATGTTCTTCTGGCAGATAGAGGCAAAAGACGAGTTTCCGCTGAAATTATAGACAAAAGGGGGCTACTGCTTTAAGTCCTGGTGATGCCTCCATAGATAAAGGGAATCGGTACCCATTAACAATGTCCTAAAAACTCAAAACTTATTATGACTCAGTCTCCCCCACTAGCCGAACAAGTTATTTTAATTACTGGCGCTTCCACCGGGATTGGTGCAGCTCTCGCCCGACGGTTAGCCCAGCAATTTTTGGGTATTCGCTTAGTCCTTGCCGCCCGCAATAAGGACAAGCTAGAAGCTGTAGCGACCGATTGTCAAAAAGTGGGTGCAGAAGTACTGGTTGTGCCAACTGACCTTGCTCAACTCGAACAGGTCAAAGCCCTACCTCAAAAAGTACTTGACCACTTTGGTCGAGTGGATGCCTTGGTGAATAATGCAGGTTACGGACACATGGGGCCGATGGAATTAATTTCACCGGAAGATGCCCAGAGGCAATTTGCGGTCAATTTTCATGCGCCGTTAATCTTGAGTCAGGCGTTCATCCCCACCCTGCGGGACCAGGGGGGTGGTCGAATTATCAATGTTTCATCCCTCGGCGGTCGGGTGGCGTTTCCGGCTGGGGGGATGTATAGCCCTTCTAAATTTGCTTTAGAAGCCTTGAGTGATGTCATGCGGATGGAGTTAGCGGCGTTCAACATTAAAGTCAGTGTGATTGAACCAGGCCCCGTCACCACAGACTTTTTTAGTGTGGCTGGCGATAAGGTCGATCTGAATATATCGGAGTCAGGACGAAAGCTCTATCGGGCAGCGATTGAGGGCATCAAAGACATTGAACAGCAAACGGCACGTCTGGCCTGGACTTCAGAACGGGTGGCAGATGTGATCATTCGGGCGTTAACCTCGCGCCACCCCCGTCCCCGCTACGTGGCGGCAACCGGGGGAAAGATGATGCTGTTTTTGATGAGAAAACTCCTACCGACTCCACTGGTAGACCTGTTCTGGAAACGCTTCTACAAAATTGACAAAGTTGAGAAAGAGTGGAAAAGTTTGGCTCAAAGGGTAAGGTAGAAAACCGACTGCAAGGTGGGAAATTGATAACTTGATCAAGGTTATGAGCTTTTGAGTAAAGAAGTCTGAAGCTTAAAGGATGAGAGATGAAGTGGAAATTTATCGGTATATGCCTCGCCCTAACTGGAGCTTAGCTCTCCGATGTGGAGGAATTTCCTACTTTATACTTAATGCTTCATACTACATACTTCAGCTTTCAGTTGACCTTTAATCAATACCCATTTATGGACTTATTAGAGTACCAAGCGAAAGAATTATTTCGCGAGATTGGCATCCCTGTTTTGCCGTCTCAACGCATCGACCATCCTGCCGACCTCAAGCGCTTAGAAATTCCTTATCCGGTTGTCCTCAAGTCTCAGGTGCCTACAGGAGGAAGGGGTAGAGCCGGTGGTATCCGCTTTGCGGAAAATACCATTGATGCGATCGCGGCAGCAAGAGCTATTTTCAACCTTCCTATTCTCGGTTGCTATCCCCAAGTCCTGCTTGCCGAATCCCGCTACGATGCCGACCGGGAATTGTTTCTCGCCGTCATCCTCGACTCTACTCTTGGGCGTCCTGTCCTCTTAGGGTCTTCCCAAGGAGGCATTGACGTAGAAGCCGTGATGCAGCACATGCAAAAGGTTGTAGTGGAGCAAGAATTCTCCTCCTTTTATGCGCGGCGTCTAGCCCTGAAAATGGGACTCCAAGGACACCTGATTGAGTCGGTCAGTGGGGTTATCCAAAACATGTACCAGCTATTTCTCGAAAAAGATTTGGACTTAGTGGAAATTAACCCCCTAGGCATTAGTTCCACGGGTGAGGTGATGGCCTTGGATGGCAAAATTGCGGCAAACGATAACGCTTTGGGGCGTCATGCCGAGTTAGCCACCTTGGCATCCATTATTCCCAATAGCTCCTCTCAGCGAGTGCCTAACCTCAACTGGACGGACACAGAAGGCAACATTGGGATTTTGTGTAACGATGCTTGTCTGGCGGCTGCGACCTTAGATTTGGTCTACCAAGAAAAGGGAAAACCTGCCAGTTGTCTGATTTTGGACGGGTATACCAGTTGGGACGTGCCAACTGCCTCCTCTCCCGTGCCACAACTGCAAAGTGCGCTCAAGCAAATTACAGAAGCCAAAGGGATTAAAGTTATCTTAGTCAACATTTTGGCCAGTGCTAGCGCCAGTGAACAAGTGGCTCAGGTCATTGCCAATTATCTGCTTTCTAAATTTGGGGAAGTGCCAGTACTCAAGGCCGTAGAGCAGCCAGAAAGACCGATGAGGATGACAGCTCCGACTCATCGTACTCAAAATAATGGCACTCATACGCTTTCTAAGCAATCTGTAGCTCTCAGCCAGATCCCTCACTTTGTCATCCGTATCGTGGGAGGACAAATTGACTCTGCTAAAGAGCATCTGGCCGCGATACCCATCCATTGGAGGGATAACTTGGATGAGGCAGTAGCCCAAGCGATTTCCTTGGCCAACTCCAAAGTGAGGCAGTCTTAACCCAAGCAAGATAAAGATTCACAATGTAGGGAGAGGAAGAAGACGGGGACATCCCTATCATTAAGCCCTGATTACGTTTTTCCCACAAATGATCACCGGCTTAAGATTAATCTGTATAAGGTTAGTATGCTGACTGTCTTGAGTCGGTTGATTTTCTTCCTCTCTTTTGTTGAAGTTATCCTCATCTGGGAAGAGTGGGCTGCTTTTGTTAAGCTCAATCCAGCAGCTACACCTCTTGGACCAGAAAGTATCTATGAACTTGACAAAAGAAAGCCAAACCCTGGAACAGGACAGTACACCATCGCTGAACTCTTACTACACCCTCCCCATGAAAGCTAATGGTACGAAGGTAGCGGCTGGGGTTGTTGAGACGCTCAATCCAGCACCTACACCACTTACACATCAAGTGACTATTAACTTGACGCCAAACAGCAAAGTCTTGGTTCAAGGCATTACACAGCCCTTAGGTTCCTACTACACGGCTCGCATGAAAGCCTATGGTACCAATGTCGTGGCTGGGGTGAGTGCTGGTCAGGGAGGGCAAGAACTTCATGGTATTCCTGTCTTTGACTTGGTAGAGCAGGTGCTGCCTCAGACGGGACCGATTGAGGCGACCATTATTTTTGTGGAATCCTACCGAGTTCTGGATGCTGCACTCGAAGCTATGGATGCAGAAATCCCGCTGATTATTTTGGTTACAGAGGGTGTTCCTCCCCTGGATATGGTTCGCCTCTTGCGGAAAGCCGAGGGCACGGGTACTTTAATTTTGGGGCCGAGTAGTTCGGGTATCATTGTGCCGGGAAAAGTATTGCTGGGTACTCAGGAGAGTGAATTTTATAGCCCCGGACCGGTTGGGTTGATTGCCCGTAGTGGTGCCCTCGCTTATGAAGTGGCTTTAGAGTTAACCCAGCGTCAACTAGGACAGTCCATAGCGGTTAATCTGGGTAGTGCAGCCATTGTTGGCTCTTCTTTTTCTCAATGGCTACAGATTTTAGCTATGGATAGAAGTACGGAAGTCATTGTTTTAGTGGATCAAACTGGTGGTTTGATCGATGACGCAACCGCTGAGTACATTGCCGAGACTATTGATAAACCCGTAATTGCTTACGTTGCGGGAAGCCATACACCCTTGGACAAACAAGTTAGTGATACAAGTGCCATTATTGCGGCTCAGCTATCAGGGCCAGTCACTAATGCTAGTACAGCCCAGCACAAAGTGGCAGCATTTAAGCAAGCGAATATCCCTGTGGCAGAGCGTCCTTCTCAGATTCCTGAGTTGGTCACAAAGGCACTCAAGAAAGGTTGAGTCGGTCGTATATAGGGGTTCTAAATGATTTGTGAAAATAATAAACCACATAGACGCAGAGAACACAGAGAACACCCAGAAAGAGAAGAGAGAGAACACAGAGTTTTACAATTTATTTAAACTGGCTATATTTTGATCGCTTTCTTAATTGACCGATCAATACCAAATACCCAGTTAGATAATATACATGAGTGCTTCTGACGAATGAACTCTATTCATGGCATTTGATATTCCTTCCCTGCTCCAGGGATATGCCCAAGGCTACTTCTTGATGGCAGATGAAACTGGCGAGTTAGGCTGGTACACCAGTCGCCACCGTGCGATCATTCCCCTGGATGACCGATTTCGTTACCCAACTTCATTGCGTCGTGTCCTTAATCAGGAGCGTTTTAGTATGGCGATTAATCGCGACTTTAAAGGTGTGGTTGCGGGTTGTGCGAATCGAGAATCTACCTGGATTTCTCCCCAACTGAAGGAGATTTATTGGTCACTTTATAAAGCCGGTTGGGCTTATAGCTTTGAAACTTGGCAAGATGATGAGTTGGCAGGAGGAATTTTAGGAATTGTGATAGGTGGAGCCTTCATTGGTGAATCTATGTTTTATCGGATTCCTGAAGGCTCCAAGGTCGCGCTAGTTAAGTTAGTGGAACAGTTGCGATCGCGAGGTTTTATCCTATTTGATGCTCAGATGATCAACCCTCACCTCGCTCGCTTCGGTGCTCAAACCCTGAGTGAACAGAACTATCAAGTTTTGTTACAGAAGGCATTGCAGCGCACATGTTTTTTGGATTGATAGAGGCATGGATCATGGCTCATCGAAGGTGCAATGCTCGTTTTGAGCCATCATCGAGGGCTTATTTTTTCGGGGTCAGCATAGAGGTAATTGGTTCAGGTGCGATCGCCTCTAAGTTAATCGATCGCAACAATTTAGCCCATTCTTCCTTCAGGGTGACATTGTTGGGTTTTTGACGACGTAGCTCAGCCAGAGTGGTTACAGCCTCGTGCCAAATGCCGCCCTTGGCATAGAGGAGAGCCTTCTGCTGGGGTGTGGCTTTGTCTAACTCCCGTTGGAGTGAGGGATCAGGAGTCACCCGTTCTACCCAGCCTGAAACAAAAATCTTGGTCAGTTCTTCTTGCTCGCTAGAGGTCGATGATGGTCGATCACAAGCTATGGTGAGGAACCAGTTATACCGTTTGTTGACCACCAGGGGTGTCACGGTATCAGGAAGCTTGAAACCGACTACACCGGGCGCAATTGCCGACTCGGATAAGAAAGTTTGATAAATAATGTTGTCCCGATCATCCTTCAGGATAAACTCAACGGGACGTTCAGATGTGATGGAATAAGGAACATAAAACCAGAAAGTTGGATGGGAGACGACGGTTAAACCCAAAACGGCTCCGGCGGGAGTGCTGGCAAGAATTGGGTGTTGACTCTTATCCGAAGTGGCTGAAATAATCGGCACCAAAGCTGTAAGAGGCTTGCTGGCAACTGGACACCTTGCATTCGTCCCACGCGTCGCCCCACCTGTCCGTTGACCGGGTGCAGGCGCACCTCGGTCTTTGGGTTGCTGGTTTTGAGATAGATTCTGGGAACGCGTACTTCCACCTAGGCGAGAATCACCCTGGGCTGTACCTTGTTGAACCCGTTGTTTTTCAATCTGAGCCAGTTGTAGTCTAAGGGAAGAGAGTGGAGTTGTCTCAACCCGAATAGGCGTTACTGTCGAGACGACCGGGGTCGATGGGGTTTGGACAGGAATGGCAAGGCTTTGTCGAGGAAGACTAGCATACGCCCCGGCAACGGTGAGAGCGAATGCCCAAGGGGCAGCAGCCCATCTGAGCGCTAAGCTTTTCTGTCGTTCGGATGATGTTTTGTGAATCATAATGAATCAATAAAGTGTAGAAGGTAGGCGTCGGGGTGACAAGTGGCCTTAAACAAAGAGACTGTCACTAGTAGATACTAAAACCAGGGCTGCCGGGACAAGAGCCACCCAATCGCCCTCCGTGAAAGCTCAAAATAATTAGTTTGTAACAGCGTAGTCCGATAAGAAGACTGAGATTAATCAGAGGCTTATTTATTAGGAGTAAGCATTGAGGTAATCGGTTCCGGAGCGATCGCGCCTAAATCAATCAATTGCATTAATTCTTGCCACTGCTGTTGCAGGGTGGCATTGTTGGGATTCTGGCGATGCAGTTGGGCAAGAGTGGTTACAGCCTCGTGCCAGACGCCGGCTTGGGTATAAAGAACAGCCTTCTGTTGGGGGGAGGCTTGTTTTAACTCCTGTTGGAGTTTGGGTTCAAGGGCAACCCGTTGTACCCAGCCCTCCACAGACCTAAAATCGCTACGCTCATTCGCATCGCAAAAAATCGTCAAGTACCACTTATAGCGCTTGTTGACCGCCAGGGGTGGCACCGTTTCAGGAATCTGGAAGCCCATTACTCCAGGCGCGGTGCCCGACTCCGATAGCAAGGTTCTGTAGAGTTCCGTACCTTGATCATCCTTCAGGATGAACTCAACAGGGCGTGTAGATGTCATGGAATAGGGAACATAAAACCACAAAGTGGGATGCTCAGCAAACGTTAAGCCCAATACAGAGTCAGTCGAAGGAGTTGGGATAATAGGCACCAAAGCGGTAAGGCTCTTGCTGGCTCTTGGACAAGTCCCCCGGCTGGCTCCACCCACTCGTTTACCGGGTGCGGGTGCACCTCGGTCTTTGAGCAGTGGTGTGGTTTTAAAGGGCGTTGCTGCGCTGCGACTGGCCAGTTGTCCCGGTGTCTGGGCAAGTTGGAGCCGGACGAAGGAGGGTTGGGTTGTCGCGGCAGACGGGGCTTTTGAAACAACGGATAGAGCCGATGGGGTTGGTGCAGCGGTCGCCTGGGTGGGTAGTGGAAGATGGCTATACACTCCGACAACAATCAAACCCAGGGTTAGGGTTTTGGGTAGTTGAGATAACTTGTTGTAAATCATGATGCATGAATCAGGTGTAGAAGGTTACTTTCGGGCTTGCCAGGTGGTGTAAGCTAAAACACCGCCACTGGTCGATACCAAAACCAGAGCTGCCGGAACGAGAGGAATCCACCCTCCCAGCAGGAACAGTACATAGCTAAGCCCGTACAAAATGACAATCGCACCCATCACCACCACCCAGCGCTGCCCTGTGAAAAAGCGCCAAGAAATTAGACCACCGACCAGCGACCATCCCCAAATCCACAGGGCATCTCCCCATCCAGGCCAAACCCACAAAAGCGGTCGCCCATCGAGAACAGCACTGAGAATCTGACTCACTTGCTGGGCATGAACGACGACACCTGGAATTCTTTGACCGTAAGGTGTGAGAAAAAAATCCTTAGCGCTGGGCGCTGTAACACCAATGAGAATAATTCGGTTTTTGACGGAGTCAGGATCGAGCTGACCGTTCAGAACCTGGGTGACGCTGACTTGTCCGACAAAATCCTCGCTCGAGCGGTAGAAGCGATAATTGAGCAGCACTTGGTGACCCCAGGCGTCGGTGCCTTGGTAGCCACTGCTATGAGGTTCCAAGGGCTTAAACACAACTTTGCCCAGTTTTAATAGCCCCTCTGGCGTAATTTGACGCGAGATGCCCTGTGTTTCTAGGTAGCGGAATGCTAACTGGGTGCTGAGGGTGTAGTAGGGCTTGCAAGCTGAGGCCGGAGATGGGGTCATCGCCAGAAGATGACGACGGACAATGCCACCGGAATCGATCGCCACATCACTTAAGCCCAGGTTGCCCTTAGGGACTTCTGGCGGCGGTTCAATCGCCGGGTCGCTAGGGTCTGTACTGGCTTCGCACACAGCAATGAAGCGTTGACTTTCTCTGAGATATTTGGCTAACTCTGGGTACTTGGCTTCTACTTTAAAATCGCGATAAATATCTAAGCCAATGACTCTGGGTTGATAGGATTCGAGTTTCGCTAACAGTCGGGCTAACGTGCGATCGGATAGTGACCCACGCCGGAACTCATTTCCCTGAGCTTTAATATCGTCTTCCGTGACAGTGACGACCAAAAGGCGCGAATCAGGGGGTTCGGCGGGTCTGATTTGCATCATCCAGTCGAACGCTTGCAATTCTAACGGTTGCAGGAGTCCCTTGTGTCGAATTCCCAGGAACAGGGAGGTGATTCCCACACTGATGAGTAACACAGTCCGCAGACTACACCGCAATTTGGGCAGAGGTAGAGGACGGAGTGGCGGGGGTGGAAGCGGGGGTGGAGGCGGCTTGTCATCCACCTTATACAAATCTCGCCAAGTCGGTGGCACAACGGCAGGATTTTTTTGACAAATTAGCGGTAACCAAGTCGCACAAGGAAATTGATCTTCCCATCCCTGCAAGCGTTCTCTGGCCTCGCGCACGGCGAGATAGAATGATTTACCTCTAGAATAGGCATCTAAAAAATACTTTAAAAATTCTTGGGAGATGCGGTCAGGCACTGGCTCCCGCATGACAATGACTTGCGGAATATTCAAATCGACTAAATCTTTGGCTAATCCCAAGCCATCACAAGAATTGAAAATTGCAATTTTTAAGCCTCGTTCTACGGCTTTTTTAACAGCAAATTTTAACTGATCAAAGGTTAAGCTATCGGTTTGATTGAGATATATTCGACCCGTTTCGCCATTACAATGACTGGAACTATGTCCCGCAAAAAAGAGAATATCCCAGTCTTGATTCCAAAGTTCTTCACTGAATTCGTGGCGTTGTGGTTCTACCAAAAAGCGGACTTCTGCATTGGGTAACTGTTCGAGTAAGAGCCGATCTGCTTGGATATTAATGTCTTTACTATTACCCAGAATGGCTAAGATTCTGACTTGAGTATGGGAGGTTAGGCTTGTTTCGTGGGGAGGAAAGCCAAGTGGACTTAGGGCAATTTCAGCTTTGGGGTAGCGATCGCAAAAATCCCACAGATGCCAGGGGAGTCGCTTTAACCAAATATCGTTCGTTTGAATAATCAGCCGGATTTCATCAGACGGCATTAATTGTTCGAGTAATTTTTCTCGGATGGGGCGAAACGGTTCCGAGTAGAGCCAATTGTTGAGGCGATCGCGTAAAATTTGGGCAGCACTACAGCAACTTTCAATGGTGGAAAAGTGAGTGCGTTGGGCAGCAGGGGCTTCGAGTCGGGAACGTCCTCCCAAATGGCGATAAGTGGTAGACCAAGTTTTATAGGATTGAGGAATTTCCGGGATCGGTGGCAGCTTACCGATGATTTCCAAACAGGGGGGACTTTCATCCTCTCCAATTTGTAAGGTGACAGGAAATCCCTGTTCAAAGCTACCATCCCCTAGCTTTAGGACGACTAACTTACCCATGACGGCTTCTCCAGATCGAAGTTAAGGGCATTGCCTCGGCAATCAAGATGACTCTGTGGTTCGCTCCTAGAAGTTCTATTTCCAATCATTGTTGGGTTATGCACTTCCCAGTAGCTTGGAACTTACTCAAGGAGGTTTACGGATTGTCTAACCCTTAACAAACATTCATGAATTCCAGTTTTATCTAGTTCTGGTCAGAAGTATTACTGGCTCATTGGCGAGATGTTAAGAAGGAGAGAAGAGAGAAATCTGGGCTTTCACATATACCAAAAAGAACCGCATTAGGGGTGAAAGGTGGATTAGGGCTTCTGTTGGCAGCAACTTGCTGTCCCAGAGAAAGGAGGGCAGACAGTTGAGCCTGATCCCACTCAAACCACAAAGTCTTCTGTAACACTGGCATCACCGAGAGCTACTTTAACGCTAAAGGGTTCCCCAGGGAGACCACTAAACTGGAGCTGTATATAATTATCAGCGCTTCTGGCTTGGGCTTCCAGAAAAATTAACCCAGATTCATCGAGTACGGTGAGTTGTAAGAAGGGGGGTAGATAGATTTGCCCACCACTGGGATGAAGCTGAAGCAGGATATGGGTTTTGCGTTCGGATTCCGATTGGATTTTAACCACTAACGCCACCGGGTAACCCGCTAACTGCATTCCTAAGTCGATAAGTTTAGCGCGACTGATGCCTTCATCAGAGACAGCGAGTTCATCCATAACTGAGTCCGGAGCACTGCGGAAATTAAAGGCAAATTCAGGTTCAGTGGGAGCGAATAGTGATTCAACGGTTTGCCAACCTTGCTCGAAAACATTGGTTAACCATTGGTTCAGATTCACGCGTGTCCTCGCAACTGTAGGAATCTGCTGGGGTTCATCTAGCGGATTTAGGACATCGATTAAATCGTCGATCGCTTGTAGCTGCCTAATGGGTAATTCTTCGCTAGTAACAGTTTGAGTAAAACCCAACACGGTTGCCTCCAGTGAGAGTTCATCGATTTCAACAACGATATAACCCACCCGGTCTAACCAAACTTCTGGGGGAATATAGCAGCTAGATTGACCACTTTTATGAGGGCGACATTCCAGGCGACCGATGCCTGTGACTTCTAAGTCAGCGACATCCGCACACAGGCGCAACACGGGATTCCAACTGTCGCTCGCTTCTAGGTTGGTTGGTATGCCAATCATCTGTAAGTAATCATTAACCGCACACACCGCTAGAGTGTTGAGCCGAACCTGCTCAGCTTTTTGGGGTGTGGGTTGTTCATTGGCAAACTGTTGTGCAGTACGAAGTGCTGTCTGAGTGATAGGTAGTGATAAGGACAAGTCGTCTAGCTCGTGGGTGGGGTATGTCATGGGATTATTCCTTAGTGTTAGTAAATTTTTGGGGTTACGTACAGCAGCCACAAGACGTAGATGCCCTTTTATTTACACCCCGTACTATAGATATCCCTCTGATTCACCAAATTTACGCAGCCGAGGTAGACATTGTCGCTGATAAAAACTGCTCAACGTCGAGACTGATAGATTAAATTCTGTGGCGAGATCTTTCCAACTGGTTTCTGGGGGCAAGCGCCGCAAGATTAAGACTTGGGCAGTGACATCTTTGCGGTTGGCAATGTGGATGTGCCTTAATTCTCCGTCTAAATCGTCTTCAACCCATTGTTTAACCTGTTCGAGTAGGGGAGGAACGTCGGGTTCAGAAGCAATATTTTCCAGGGGGTCAGGATTTTCGGTCGAGTCATCAGATTTTGGGGTCGCAATTTTTCTTTCCCGATCGCGATCATCTGTGTAAAAATCGTGGAGTCGTTTCTTCAGGTAAAAATTTAACCAGGTGACGATACTACCCCGATCCGGGTCATAAGCTCTGCCTGTCTTGCCTTCGCAGATGTTCTGGCAGAAATATACCCACGTCTGTTGCAAGGCGTCTGGATAGTAAGGAGTATTCTCTCGCCAAAGCTTGGGGCCAATCAGGCGAATAATCCTTGTTAAGTTTCTCTGACGCGCAGCACTTCCTGGTGGATGTTTACAGCCTTCTGTAACCAATGAGTCCAGCCGTTCCTCCCGTTCATTCATTGAGCGATCGCTCCTTAAGTTTTCCTACTGCCGATTGTGTTGAGAAGAGTGCCAATTCCAGTAAACGACTGAGTCTTCTTGATTGTTCCTGAATCTGGGGAAAGGGTCGATATTGATTGATCTTCACCAACACTTTTGTGGAAGTCTTTGATATTTCCTTAATCGTAAATGCTGGCCTGTAAACGTAGCTTCAATATTCTCCTCGATTTTGCTGTCTTCGTCTTAATCCAGACCACCCTGCTACATCCTACAAGAGTGTCCAGGAGTCTTCCTCTAGGAGTATCCGTTGTCGGTACCCTTCCCTGAGGGAGGCGTTAGACAAGGGCTACCCCTACTTCATTTTTCGCATATCCTGCAACGAACTCCAGAAAAAAGTACCCGTTTCGGGTACCTTGCCATCTTGGATCACAAGAGTAGGATGAGCCGATGAGACACTCATCGGTTAGAAGAGTTTGAGCTGAAGGGCTACGAATTTAATCGTGAAGTTTTGTAAAGACTTGCATAACTGCTGCCACAGGGTCAGACAAGTCATCAGAGGTTACCCAATGCCTGTGTCGCTAAAACCAATCTAACGAATCTTGCATAAGGTACCTCGGCAACAGAGATAAGTACAACAGACAGATAACCAAACTGGACTTGTGCAAAAAGTAGATGCTTACCGAAAAAGCAATGTTAGTAAGCTCTACCCTCTCATCAAAACCTTGTGGCAAATTAGGAGCAACTGATCATGGCTTGGTACTACTATTACGGCACAGCAGCAAGCGATTCCTTCGACTTAACGACGAATTACTATTACCCGTCGTACTATACCAATCTCTACGCACTGGGCTATGCTGGCAGCGATGCCCTATATGGTGGTGCGTACAATGACTATCTTGATGGTGGTGCTGGCAATGATGCTCTCTATGGTAGAGGTGGTGATGACTACATCGATGGTGGTGCTGGCAACGACTACATCGATGGCGGTACGGGCTATGACGCGATGTATGGTGGCACAGGCAACGACACCTATGTAGTAGATAGCGCTTATGACACGGTTTCCGAGTACGCCGGTGGAGGTACTAGTGATTGGGTCTATTCTTCCGTCAGCTACAGCCTAGGTAGCAATGTAGAAAATCTTTACGTGATGGGAACAGCCTACTCTGGTGTGGGCAACAGCCTCGACAACGTCATCTACGGCAATAGCTCGAGTAACTACCTCGATGGTGGTACGGGCAATGACGCGATGTATGGTGGCACAGG
>JAMPKV010000032.1 GCA_039962225.1 Microcoleus sp. AS-A8 | reverse complement strand
AAAGGGCATGAGGATTCGGTCACCTCAGTCGCCATTAGCCCAGATGGCAAAACTATTATCAGTGGCAGTAATGACAAGACGATACGCCTGTGGGACACTTCGGGCAAGCCCATCGGTCTACCCTTAAAGGGGCATGAGGATTCGGTCACCTCAGTCGCCATTAGCCCAGATGGCAAAACTATTATCAGTGGCAGTAATGACAAGACGATACGCCTGTGGGACACTTCTGGCAAGCCCATCAGTCTACCCTTAAAAGGGCATGAGGATTCGGTCACCTCAGTCGCCATTAGCCCAGATGGCAAAACTATTATCAGTGGCAGTAATGACAAGACGATACGCCTGTGGGACACTTCTGGCAAGCCCATCGGTCTACCCTTAAAAGGGCATGAGGATTCGGTCTACTCAGTGGCATTTAGCCGGGACGGCAAAACCATCGTCAGTGGCAGTAGTAACAGCACGATACGCCTGTGGGACACTTCTGGCAAGCCCATCGGTCTACCCTTAAAAGGGCATGAGCATTTGGTCACCTCAGTCGCCATTAGCCCAGATGGCAAAACCATCGTCAGTGGCAGTTGGGACAATACGATACGCCTGTGGGACACTTCTGGCAAACCCATCAGTCTACCCTTCAAAGGGCATCAGGATGGGGTCACCTCAGTCGCCATTAGCCCAGATGGCAAAACCATCGTCAGTGGCAGTTGGGACAATACGATACGCCTGTGGGACACTTCTGGCAAGCCCATCGGTCTACCCTTCCAAGGACATGAGCATTGGGTCAACTCAGTCGCCATTAGCCCAGATGGCAAAACCATTGTCAGTGGCAGTGAGGACAAGACGATACGCCTGTGGGACACTTCTGGCAAACCCATCAGTCTACCCTTCAAAGGGCATGAGGCTGCGGTCTACTCAGTCGCCATTAGCCCAGACGGCAAAACCATCGTCAGTGGCGGTATGGACTACACAATACGCCTGTGGGACACTTCTGGCAATCCCATCGGTCTACCCTCCAAAGGCCATAAGTCTTCGGTCTACTCAGTGGCATTTAGCCGGGACGGCAAAACCATCGTCAGTGGCAGTCTTGACAGGACGATACGCCTGTGGAATACTTCTGGCAAACCCATCAGTCTACCCTTCAAAGGGCACGAGTCTTCGGTCACCTCAGTGGCATTTAGCCCAGACAGCAAAACCATTGTCAGTGGCAGTTGGGACAAGACGATACGCCTGTGGGACACTTCTGGCAATCCCCTCGGTCTACCCTTCAAAGGGCATGAGGATGGGGTCACCTCAGTGGCATTTAGCCCGGACGGCAAAACCATCGTCAGTGGCAGTAGTGACAGCACGATACGCCTGTGGAACACCTCTGGCAAGCCCCTCAGTTCACCATTCAAAGGGCATGAGGGATGGGTCACCTCAGTGGCATTTAGCCCGGACGGCAAAACCATCGTCAGTGGCAGTCTTGACAGCACGATACGCTTGTGGCGTGGTGGCAATTGGCTCGATTGGCTGAAGGTAGGGTGTAATCGGTTGATCAACCATCCTATGTTGGTCGATCCAAAAACGACGCTTGCCGAGGACTCTGAAATGATTAAGGTGGCGAAAGGGGCTAGCGAAACTTGTGAAAATTTAGCATGGAATCTAGCCCAGAAGGCTCATCTTCTAGTAAATCAAGGTCGAGCAATAGGGCAACGAGGAGATTTCGACGGTGCGATGAGGACGTTCCAAGACGCCCGGAAATTGTCTCCCAGCATCCAGGTTCCGACGGAGGCAGAAGTTGGATGGTGGGCGGCAGGTGGTTTGGTTGAGAAGGGTGAGAAGCTGGTCAAGGAGGGTAAGGTGAAGGAAGCGCTTGCTGCTTACTCTGAGGCACAACAGTTAAAGCCAACCTGGAAACTTTATGCTGAGTCTTGGAACACCCTCTGTCGGTTCGGTAGTCTGCACGGGCAGGCGGCTGAGGTGATGCAAGCTTGTGAAAACGCTGTGGCGCAAGCGCCAAAAAATGGAGAGTTTCGCGATAGTCGCGGGATTGCTAGGGCGCTGATGGGGAATAAGCAAGGAGCTATTGAGGATTTTCAGGCATATATAAAGTGGACTAGCTGGGATGAGGGGAAAAAAGAACGGCTTGGCTTGATTAATACTCTTAAGGCGGGTAAAAATCCTTTCACGCCGGAGGAGATTGAGAAGTTGAAGGGGTGATAGTGGGTTACTTTTTGTAAGTAGGAGTGTTCAATTCCATTACACTTAAGGCGGCTTTGGTGGAACAAAACCGGGAACCCTTGAGAATTCATTGGTTAGAGTGGCGATCGCATTTCCAGATCACGTAGGCATGATTCTATGTCCATGCCCTAAATGAGTCACATTTGGGGTCTAAACGTGTCTTTTACGCATCAGCTACTGGGGTCTAATTAAGACATATTTAGGAGATAAATAGGTTTATTAGGGTCACTTAAGCATTTTTACTTATGAAGTCAGCCAACTGCTTAGCTGAAGCAGTTCCCAGTACAATGCATTCAATCCAGGCTTTCGCTCTCTCCAAATTTGATGAGTCGTCAGTCATAAGACGCTTCCCTGATGAATTCATCTAACGCCTTCCGTGCTGCTTTGTACCCCGGTGCTTGATTGCCCAAGTTTAACGAATTGAGGATGCGATCTGCGATTTAGCTCTTCTCGCAACGCGATCGCACATCCCAACTTTCCACCCACCACAAAAAAACTGTAAACACAACGCACGTTATGTTTACAACTATTCGGAGAGGCTCACGTGATCGCGTAAGAGGGTGCCACCCTGTCGGAAATGTGCGGATTCACGACATCTATTCCACTCTTTTTTGCGAAGGCGTGGTAAAGGCTAACAGAATCTAAGCTTTTTGTGCCATTAAAAAACTCCGAGGGATGCGCTCCCTAAGTTGACTCCTTTAAAGCTCATGTACTCCTTACAACTTGATGAATTTTACTTCTATGGGTTGTTGCCGTATTGGATTGAGCTTTTATTTTTTGGTAGCAACTCTTTTCAGATGCTCTACCAAAGCAGACCCTTGCACTAAGTCCGCTGCTTGAAGTTCCACAATTCGCCAGGGCGGATTACCATTACGGAGCCGGTCTCGAAGGGCGCGATCGCGTCGTCGATTGCCACCCTTGTGAAATGCCGCGCCATCAACATAAATTGCCAGATGCTGTTCTGGCATGGCGAAATCCGCTACAGAAATCGGGTTGTCGAGGGGAACTGGCACTTGTTTTTGGGGATGGAACCCGTGCTGCTCGAACAGTCGCAGAAACTTGAGTTCTAGAGGTGAACCTACACCAGTCTCATAAGCTTCTAACCAAGGGCGAGGGTCGTCCATATCGCCAAGTTGTTCTCGACGGCTGATGGGTGGGGTTTTCGACAGTTCTTTCAGTGCTGGAATCACTTGCGGCCAGTTGAGCAGCTCGTGGTAGCGCTGATTCTGGTATGACTTGAGGCAACGGTAACAAGCCGTCTCACATCCGGGATGAGCCAAATGTGCGATCGCGTGTTTGGCTACCGTATCGAACTCAGTCGCAATGCGACGCAGGTAGCCACTTCCCCCCAAGCTGGGGTCGATAAACGTTAGAGATATCCAACTGTAACGCTTGCCATCAGTACGACCTGCCCACGGACCCTCAAACTCAAAATCAATTTCTGAGTTATCGAGCATATAGAGATGTTGCATTCCTGCTTTGAGTGCATAGCCCAGAGATAGCCCCCAAGACTGCAACTCTTGTTTCTCAATAGAATTCGGTACAGGTAACATTAGCCGCAAAACTTCTGCTTTGCCCGCCGTGACGAGTGCCAAGGGTTTTGGCGATTGCCCGATTTGAGGACAGTTTTCAGCATGACCGAAGGGGTCGTCTTGATTGGATTTACGTGCTTTCCGCCGTCCCTGAGTCGCGCTCTGGAGTAGATCGGGGTTTTCTAGTATCCGACCGCAGTCGCTACAGAGCAGGTAACCTTTAGCTTCATTGTGCAGTGGGCGGATGTCCGTGTCTTTATTATCTTTCTCTGTGGGGGGCAAGCCTTCATTAATCCAGCGCACTTCCTCATCCCGGCTCAATCGTAGTCCCCATGCTGTCGCGACTGTCCAACGTCCCACAACCTGTCCATTCCATTGCGGGTGAGTTTTAACGAGATTGCGGGTAGCGTAGCGTTCTTCTTCGTCCAAAATTGGACTTTCATCCCGTCGCGCTAAAAAGCCTGCAAATTCACCAGCAGGTAATGCCTGTCCGGGTTGCTCGTTGCCGCATCGGGGGCAGGACGGTTCTGAAGCATCGAATCGCAACTGGCACGTTTGACAGTTGCGATATAGCCAAGTAGCGCTTTCGCTTCTCGGATTCCAGAGGGAGGCGTTATCCAAACCGATGACTTTCCAGCGTTTGGTACGAGCAAAGACTTGAGCATCCGGTTGGAATTGACCAATTCCCAAGCGACGCGCTATGCTTATTGGCTCTTCCTCGCGTTCATCGCCGAGCAGTCGCAGTGCTGCGGGTAGGGTGGGAAATTCATAGCCAGGAAGGATACCAAATTCCGCAAACCGCCGTAAGGGATAACCAGAAGAACGGTCATCTGCTTCGGTGCGAGCGCGTTGTTTATCCGTCTGGATGCCTAGAATGCGAGCAATCAGTTGACCCGCACGGGTGCCAGCTCGTTCGCCTTGAAGGTCTTGGTAGTAAATGTCTAGTGCTTTTCGCAGTTCTTTGACTTGCCGCGCTGTTCGGTTGATTACGTCTTGAATACGCGCTGGCAAGCTTTCTAGATGCGATCGCAGTGCGGTTTCATCCAGTTGGGCATCCGGCAAAACTGTGCCTTCCCACGCTTCACGCGCCATTACGAGCGCTCTTTCAGACTGCGCTCTTACTCCAGCAATCAGGGCATCCACGGCTTCTTGCTGAATTTCCCCTTGAGAGGAGACGTACTCTACCATTTTGCCAGCTAATCCCGGTTCTGCCGCACCAAAAGCGATCGCATTCAAGTGCCGAAAAATCACGTCCCGGTTGCCCAAAGCCAGTGCGGGTGCAGGCACCTCCCCGGCAATCATTTCCTCAGGTTTATCGTAAAAATACTGGTCGTGGGGCGTACTGCGAGCGTAACCTACTACTAAGCCGATGCGGGTACGACGCCCAGCTCGTCCTCCCCGCTGAGCGTAATTATCCGGACGCGGCGGGATGTTACGTAGAACCACTGCATCCAACCCCCCGACATCAATACCCATTTCTAATGTGGGAGAACAAGCTAATAAATTGACTTTTGACTCTGATGCCTTAGCTTTGAATTTGTTTTCTAAGTCAACTCGGACATCATGGGGAATTTGGGCGGTATGTTCCCCCGCGACTAGGGGAATAAATTCGGGAGAAAGAATCCGCTGAACGTTTCGGTTGTCCATTACATCGGACTCTACCCAATGTTTCAAGTTACCGTGACACTCAGGACAGGGGAATTTTTCTCGCCCCCCTAACAGGGGAGTGGAACAAACCTCGCAGCGGTAACGCTCCTGTGGGGCAGCTAATTTCAAACGTACCACCTCAGCATTGACCTGCAACAGGCTAGTTTTCTCTCGACGCCCATACAACTGTGCCGCCACTAAGAAACTGCCTTTCAACAGCCACTCCAGAACTTCTACCAGGTGTTCCTCAGTCGGCTCAGTTCCGCCCCATCGAGACAGCAGGTGCTTCAAAATACGCTCTAAACTGGGACCTCTCCCCCCCGCTTTAGGTTTGCGCCAGGGGTTGTGCAGTTTAATGCCATAGGGTACGTTGGCACGATCCAGGTAAGCGATGGGGCGTCCGTTTGAGAGAGCATACCCTTGGGGTTGCTTGATTCGTCGTTCCCACTCAGCGGCTCTCGTATAGCTGGGAGAACTGGGGTAAGCGGGATGATAGCATAGCAGTTCGCGATTCAGACAACCACGGGTGCGAATTTCATCGAGCAAGCAACGGCAGATATAGTCTAGTTCCTCCGACGAGACACCCAGTTGTCGGGCGATGGTTGCCCCCTGAGTTTGGACGTATTCACCTAAGCGGTGGTACTGAATTTGGACTAAACCCAGATTCATTAGAGTGGCGCGATACCCGGCATTCACCGCAATTTCATCAAGCAGTGGGGCTTCTTCCCAGGCGCGAATGCGTGCTTGGGCTTCATCAGTGAGCCAAGTGTTGGTGTCATCGGGCGCATACTTATTATCCCGTTCGCGCACGGCGTTTTCCCCCAACAGCTCTACAATTCGTTGAAGGGAGAGAACACCCCGTTCGTTTAAGAGTTGCACAACCCGTCGCCGCATCCGGTCGTAGCGACTGGCAAATACGATAAATCTCGCTTGGTGAGCCGCATCTTGGCGGCTGTCACTGAAAACCAATAACCGTTCTTTGCCATCATATTCAGGTTGAGCTTGGTTGGCTTCAGCTAAAGCTTCGACCAACCCTTCACTTAGTACCTTGACGGCGGCTGAGGTTCCCAACGCTACAGGTGTAACGACATTGCGGCTGCCTGCCGTACCACCACAACACAGACAACGGTTGCGGGCGGGGGCTAGGGTAACGCGCCAAGGATAATCGGTAGGGATAGTACTGAAGGAAAGGGTGGAAATGTCGAATGACCCGTGCAGGATGGGTCGTTTCTTCATCTGTTTCGGTTGTTTCTGGCTACCTTGACGGCGGCGGTTTGGCGTATCGGTTTCTGTTTCGTCGATGTCTTCATCGTCTATGTTTGTCTCGAACCGACTGGGATTGTAAAGCATCCATTCGGGTTCGTCTCCTGGCACGCCACTGGGTTGCAGGGGGGCAGATGTGGCGTCTCCCACAAAGCGTAGGTAGTCTGCACCGCAGTTGCGACAGAGGTAGAGCGGGGCGGTTTTGTAGCCACACTGACAGCGTTCTTCACCCATTGGATAAAGCTTACCGCAGTCGGGGTTAACGCAGCGGTGGAATTGCCAACCGCCTCGAATCAGGCGATGGGCACGGAGTTGTAAAGCTCCCGGCGTGCCTTCTGGCAAGGCTGCACCCACAAGCAGGGCGGTTTTTACCTCGTCTTGCAGTTGAGTGTCGCTTAAGCTTGTTCGTTCTTTTACTTCGCTTTTGACTTTTTCTACTATCTGTGATATAGACAAAGGAGAGCGAGTCAGCCAACGGTTCAAATCCCATAGCAGGCGAGCATGACGCGCTGCGGTTTCAAATGGGGTATCTGCGGGTTGCCCCCCCAAAGCGCCGAGGGTTTGCCTGACGGCTTCTGGGTTAGCTACATCAATGTTAGTCTGTGACACGGGTTCGGAAGGATATGCAGCTTCTGTTGGAATCTGAATATCTTCGAGTTCTTCACCCAGTACCCGAATGGTAGATTCTGGAGCACCTGAGATTTTGCTGAAGAATTCCTGCACGGCTTTATCCCTGAGCTGAATTCTCTCTTCGCGGCTGTATTCTCCTTCAGCGATACTTTTGATCGTGGCGGAGGTGCCAATGGGGATGAGTTCGGGATAGCGCCGTGCTTGTTTATCCGGGGTAACGTTACTCAACCAGTCTTGTCTGGCATTGGCTAAGTGCGTTCTGACTCGTCGCATCAGTAGGGCGATGTTGCTACCGAGAGTACCGCGATAGGTGTGAACTTCATCGAGGACTAGGAAGCGACAGCGATGATTGGCAAAGATGTCCTCTCGGTCTGCTGGGCGTACCAAGAGGTACTCCAGCATCATATAGTTGGTAAGAAGGATGTGAGGAGGATTTTGACGTAAAGCCTGCCGTTCTTTCTGTTTAGTGCCTCGGTCGTATTGAGCAACGGAGACTGCACCTGCCCATCCAGACGATTCCAGGTAAGATTCGATCCGCTGTAGCTGGTCGTTGGCAAGGGCGTTCATGGGATAAACCAGAATTGCCGTGAGTCCGGACTGCTTGAATTGGATGGCATCCTCAATGGCATTCTGGATGACTGGCAGCAGGAACGACTCGGTTTTACCGCTCCCCGTCCCGGTGGTGACGACTAGGGGCGAGGCAATTTCCCCTAATAAGTGGGCGATCGCTTCACTTTGGTGCAAGTAAGCAAACTCACTGCGCGATCGATCTTCCATCACCCTGGCGAGTTGGGAGTCGATGGGTAAGTCCCGCCAGCGCTGACCCGTTTTAAAGGGTCGATGTGCTTGATAAAAAGGTTCTTGCGCTAAAAATAAAGGCTGGTCTAGGGCTTCCTCTAAAGCGGCTTTCAGTTGGGGGTCTTTAGCACGAAATTCGGTGAGCAGGTAATGCTTATATTCTCCAATCAGGCGATCAAGAGCTTTGATCGGATGGAGGGGAACAGGAGATGAGCGAGCAGGGGGAGCAGGGGGAACAGGAGGAGCAGGGGGAGCAGGAGGAGCAGGGGGAGAGGTGGGTTGGCGTCCTTGGTGTTGGTTAACCCACTGGCTGAGCTGTTCGGCAAAGCTCTCGGTGAGGGTTTCAACTAAAAAGACTTCTTTCTCTGCGAGTTCTACAAAGTCCCATGTTTCAGGAATGCCGGAAAATAAGGCGGTGAATTGTTCTGGGGTGAGGGTTTCGACTTCGCTACAGTCAATATGGGCTAAGCCTTGTCCTAAAACTGGACTAATCGCCGCGATCGCAGCTTCTCCTTGCTGAACTAAATCTTTAAGCTTGAAGGTGGGTTTCATTAGATTGCCTGCTTTTGCCAGTAGGGTTCGGTGAGAGAATTCAGAAATTGGGAGGGATGGGAGGGAGAGCCACAAACCATTAGCGATCGCATGGCACGGGAGCAACCCACATAAAACAGACGCCGCTGCTCCGACAAGACGGTTGACACTTCTTCAGAGGGGAGGTCAGGTTCGAGTTGGGGTAAACTTCCTTCCTGTAAGCCCATAACCACAACAAAGGGGAATTCCAGCCCCTTGGCGGAGTGGAGGGTTAAGACATTGATGTGGGGACTGTTGATATCTATCGTTTTGCCACTGACAAATTGAGCCTTTAATCCTACGTTAGCGAGCTGTTTGGCGATGCGACGAGCGCTCTGTTGGTGGGGACACAAAATCGCTCCGGCGTGCAGGGGTAAGCGAAACTGTTTGGCAGCAGTGATTAAGAAGTCTTTGATAGCTCGTGCTTCTCGGTCGGGGTCATCGACGAGGAGTAGGGTAGGCCAGTTCCCCGTGTAGGGAGAGGGCTGTTGGTACAGACACTCAGTATCTCCCGCTTCTGTATCCTGGAGAATAGTGGTGCAGGCAGCGGCAATTTGCTGAGTGTTGCGGTAATTGCGCTTTAATAGGAGCGATCGCCCGCTTACTTTCAGGTCGGTGTGGATTTGTTTCCAACTGAAGCCTCGTTGATAGAGAGATTGGGAGGCATCGGCAGTCAGGTAAATGCCTTCTAGGTTTGGGGTGAGGGCGAGTAAGAAGCGCAGGGCAACGGGAGACAGGTCTTGGGCTTCATCGATAATGACGGCTTGGTAAGGTTTGTCTGAGGATTGGAGTGCCGCGTCTAGCGCTTTGCGTCGCAGTTGTTCCCAAGTGATGCAGCCCTCTTTTGCCATCAACCCCTCCCAGGTTTGATAGACTGCCCAAAGTGCTTCCCGAATGTTGGCTTTCAAGGGGTAGCCGCGTCCCCGTCGTGCCAGTTCTTGGTATTCTTCTAAAGTGGAGACTCCCCAGGCTTCAATGACACTCAAAATTTCTTGCAGGATGTAAACACTCCCCAAGCGTTCTAGAGCCTGCCGACGCACTTGGCGATCGAAGGTATTTTTGGCAGGGAGTTCGGTGGTTTGGAGTGCTGTTTCCAGGTAAGCTAAACACCGGTCGGATTCAGCAAACTTGGGCTTGCCGTAGGTTTGGGCGTAGCGGCGATAGATTAAGGAATCGACGGTGGCAACTTTGACCCCAGCTTGGGCAGGGGATTCTCCTAACAGTTGGGAGAGCAGTTGTTCCGAGTAGGTGACAAGGGCGTTGGTATAGGTGGTGAAGAGAATGGACTGGTAACCCAAGTCTCGCATTTTTTGCACTCGGTAGAGGGCGAGAGTGGATTTGCCTGTACCGGGACCACCTTTTACTAAGATGGGACCGCTGCCACTAAAGTTGAGGAGTTTCTCTTGTTCGGGGTTGAGTTTGAGTAGGAAGTCGGGAAGAGTGCCTTCGACAAAGCGGTCTAGGTCTTCGAGGTCTTTGAGGAGATATTGGGGTTGGGTTTCAATGTCTTCAAGAGGACGGGGGTAGAGGTTATCGAGAATTCGATTGATATATTTATGAGAAATATCGAGTTCAAGGATGGCTTCGGAGTTAGAGACGTTCAGCAAGTCTGTCCAGTATTCGGAAGGGATTTGCCATTTTTGTAGTAGGTCTTTTGTGAGTTTGTAGGGTAGGGCTGTGGTGATGCCACTGTTGGGGAGTGTAGATTTTGGATTTGCGACTTGGGGTTGGGAGGTTGTTGTCTCTGATTCGGTTTTTCCTGACACCTGATATCCGCTACTCGACACTCCAACTGTTGCTGTTTGAGGTTGGAGAATAGCGGCATTCGGTGAGGTTTCCGGGGTTTCAAATTCTGGTAGTTCTAGGGTGTAGGTGCGTTCGTCTCGTTTGCGGATACTGAGGAGTTTAATCCAGCCTTGACCGAAGGTGTAGAACAGTCGATAGTCGTTAATGCGGACGCGGTAGACGTTATCGTAGTCTTTGAGCTTTTTGGCGTCGCCTTTGGCAGAGGTGGGGTCTTTTTCTAGAAGGGCAATTTTTTTAGGCACGAGTTTGCTGACTTTTCGAGGTAGGTTCAGCAGTTCGTTAAGGAAGGTTTGAGTGGGGGAAGCTGTCCAAGCTGTCATGAGGGATGGCTGTAGTTTGAATCAAAATAACTTCAGTTGATGGTTGATGCTCGTTTCACTCTTTCAGTCTTCAAGATGTTAGGCGTGGGGTACATCCTGATTCCTTAACCAACAAGTTCACATTCAAAATATTCCGAGTCGATTGCCTGCCTTCCTTCTCCGGGTCTTACATGACTGTATGCCCTCACCTCTTGCTTTAGCAGAATCGGAAACAGGCGCGGAAGTTGCACTTCGGGAGCTTCAGCTTCCGGGATTGATAAGCCATAAGCAACAGCAAAGCGATGAAAGTGGCTTGGTTGAATGCCACTTAGGGAAAAATCACCTAATGGAGGTGGAAGCTCTTTCACAGCATAAGCAGGTACACCTGCATACTGATGCCCAAAGGCTAGGTAAGTAGACTCAATGGTGTCTCGATAGAATTTGACGATTCCACCACCGCCTGCAATAAAAATCGGCAATGTACTAGATTCACTATAATAGTTAGGATTTTTTTCCTTGGTAATCATTACCACTTTTGCTACTTGCCGATGAATTAACCGTTGTCCCAAAATTAGGTGAAGTAATCTGCGCTCCTGGCTCAACTGGGTTTGTTTGAGAGCATTTTCAGTGGCTTCGTTTGAAAGTTTTAGTTTATTGGCAATATACTCACCGCTCCGGATTGGATTAATCTTAGCTAAGCGTGTTGATAAAGACTCGATAGCTTGACAAAGTGATTCGCAATCGCGAGTTATACAATCTTCAATTTCTATTTCTTCTTCTTGAGAACCGTTAGCTACACATTTAGTTAAGGCATTGACCCCCAAAGGTTCTACTTCTCCTGAGTAAAAATCAACCCTTGGCATCTCATCTTTCCGCCAGAAACGAAAAGATGCACCTTCAAGCGTTCCGCTTCCTACATCGAAGAAGACATAAACTCCTTCTGTTGCTTGCCGCGAGGCTGTGTAAGAATGAATCGCTGCTGCCACTTCTGCGATCGCGTAACAGGGAATATCATCGCGATCGCGAATTTCTAGCCTGAGTAACTTAAGTTGCTGCTTCAACTCATTAACCGTTGTAGATTCAGGGTGAGACTCACTGAGCAACCAAGCTAGAGATAAAACTTTCCCAAATCCATCGATTGCCTTGGAATCACAGTACTTAACGGGAACCCCTATATTTGCACTCCATTCAATTTGCTGATTCTTCACTAAATCTGCATTGTTATCCAGAACCCAAGCCTTTGCCTTGGAAATTACACTACTAAGATAGTAGGCACACAGGTTTTCAATTGTATCGGGGTCTTCCAAATCGAGTCCTGATATCTTAAGCGCCGATAGGTATTCAAACTGCCATCCTTCTAACTCTTGATGGATATAAAGATTGGCTAATCGCATCTTGATAAAATCAATAGAGGTATAACTTCCCTCTAAATGCTTGCTCCACTCTAATGGAGTTAGACCAGCCAATATTTTTCCTTCACTTGATATACCCAGCTTTGTTGGTAGCAGTGCTTGCGTAAGCGCTGGTTTGCCATTGCTGAATGTAACAACCCAGGAGCGATCGCGGTCTGTATCCCGAACGCAAACCTTGGTGAAGCTAGTTCCAAAATCAATGCCTAAGTTGAGATAAATTTTAGTCATCTGATTAATCTTTAACGAAAATGACCCCAGCAGCTAAAGCTGGGTTAGAGGATGAAATTTCTTCACGTTTTTGAGCTATCTTGCTCAAGGTAGTTCTCAGATCTTGCTCAACTTTTCTGAGCCTGCCCTCTTCTAACGGAATAGTTCGTAGCTTGTTTTCTGCTCTGAAGTTTGCAATTCGCTCTTCAAGTTCTTGTCGTTTCCGTTCCGCGTAGGCTATGGCACTACGCTCCTGAACATTGCACCAATCGGTATTTTCAATCCTGAAGGCTTCTTCTGCCTCAAAGAAAGCTTCTTGTAAGCAGTCTTCACTCTGTTCGTAAGCATTTAGTACTAAATTTACATCAACCAAGTTAACAACATTGGGTCTTTGGTCAGCTCGTAACGAAATCGTAGAAATCAGAGTCTCTGCTGTATCATCGGGCAGTTCTTGACTATCTTCCAGTCGAATAACTTTGTAAACTAGGCGATTTTCTTTTCGTAGTCCTTCAAATTGCCAGCGATGAATGACATAAACATAGATACCCTGAGGGATACCTAACTCCTCACTGCTTAGCTGAGAAGCTGAAACTCGATGAAAAGTTTGAGAGCCTGTTTCATTTTTTGATTCTGGCTCATATTTATGCTGAATCCACTGGATGAATGGATGGGTTGGATCGAGAAGTTCATGATTTTCCTTACCCATCGTTCCAGCCATCTTAGACTCAAAAAAGCAGGGAATGGGCTGCTGACCAGGGTGATATAAACGAGTGGGCGTTGAAAAGCGGCGCTGTTCGCAGAACAACCTCAAATTAACCTTAGCTTGCTCTGATAGACTAATTTCAAAGACTTGGTTAGATTTTGGGACAATTACTGTACCTGGATACTGAAGTTTAAAGAAATCTTCTACAAAAGCTTTCAATTCTTCCGGCTTTAACCACCTGCCTTGTTCCCGACTTTTATTAATGGTACTGAGAATATAGTCAGAGAATGCCATCATATTGATGGCTTCACTCTCTAAATCTTCTTGTTCCGCCTTTTTATTAGCAATTGCGATAATTGTATCGTCAGTACGCTGTTTTATCTCTTCTTCAGTAAGACTGGAATTAAAAAATTCACTGATTAATTGTTCAGTTTCTTCTCCAAGAATCTCTTCTAAATCGCCAATACTCTCCTCAAAAATATTGATTCTTTCGTATAGCCTAGACAGAATATATTCTTCAATCGTGTTTTTAATACTGAAGTGAACGATTGAAATTCTGTCCGACTTTTGCCCTATCCGATCTAACCGTCCAATCCGTTGTTCAACTCGCATGGGATTCCAAGGCAAGTCGTAGTTAATTATGAAACGGCAGAACTGGAGGTCAATTCCCTCACTCCCGACTTCAGATGACAGCAGAACAGATGGCTGACCGTCTCGAAATTTTTGGAGAACAGCTTGTTTTTCTTGACCCATCCCACCTCTAATAAGACAAGTCTGAATCCCATCGGCTTCTAGTCGTTCTTGTAGGTAATCAAGAGTTCCCCGGAAATAAGCAAATAAAACAAATTTCTCTATGGAGTTCTTCTCAAGTTCAGCTCGAAGAAAAATAATTAATTCGTTATATTTTGTATCTATTTTTTTGAGTTCATCAAAGTCAACATCTACTTCTATAAAAGGCCATTCTGGAAGTTCAAATTCATCGTCTTCCCAAATACCCAAATCTTCCCAAAGTAAATTGTTTTCTTCCTGTAATAGCTCATCTAATACACCTTTGTTTTTCCAAGCCTGTAGCGCTGCTACCATACAGCTTGCCATTTGTCGCTGGCGTGCAATTAGCCTGAACAGAGCTACTCCTTGCTGCCCGCGAGCTTGTTGGCGAATCTGGTGGGTTACATAGTCATATACCTGTTTCTCTAATGGTGAGAAATCCACTGTTAAGGGTTGGGGAGAACGTTTGACTCGGTCTTCCATAACATCTCGTTTCCGACTTCTGGTCATGAACTGACCAAACAGAGACGAGCTTTCTAAAACCTGACGCAGTCGCACTTGTGTTTCAAGTTCTAGGATTTCAACGTCCTTTAGTTCTGCATATGCCTGCTGAAGTCTCAAGTTATTTGAGAAATAGTCAGATTGAATTGCTTGCTCGATTGCTTCTTTTGTACCATCTAGGTCAGGTGGATTTCGCCAAATCAGTTTTTGCGCTTCAATCACTGGCTTATTAGCATTCAGCATTTTTTCAAAGACTGATGGGTCAAAAAAGTCTTCAGGACTGATGAGTTTAAGGAGCTGGAATAGATTATCACTATGAATTTGGATTGGAGTTGCTGTTAGTAATAGGAGATGACGTGCCGCCTCTCGTAAAATATTTCCTAGTTTATGGCTAGCTGTCTCTGGATTTCGGAGGTAATGAGCTTCATCAATAATGACTAAATCAAAAATGCCAAACTCATCTGTTGCTTTGTTTTGATTAAGTAACCAAGCGAGTTCTGCTTTGGGGTCTTTGACATCTTCTTCATCCAAATCTTCCCAATTTTTGGGAGGACGCAAGCTTTCAAGACTGAGAATCTGGATAAATGAGAGTGCTTGAGAGTTTCTATTATTTAGGCAAAGGTGTACTTTTTCTAGTAATTTCCTTGTATCAGCAACTTCAGCAGAGATATTAAAACGAGACAATAAATCGTTTTTCCATTTATCTCTTAACATTGCAGGGCAGACGATTAGTAATCGTCTGGCATCTTCTCGTGCCTGGAGCTCTTTCCAAATATAAACGGATTCTACAGTTTTACCAAGACCAACTTCATCGGCAATTAGTAAGCGTCCAACTGGAGAATCGAGAAATTTCAGGACAGGTTTGAATTGATAAGCATAGAAATCAGTATTACTTGACTCCATGCTGTAGAATACATTTGTCAAGTGCCCTTTGACTTTTTCAAAAGTCAAAATGCGTCGCAAATCGTCAGGAGTCCCAAATCGCCCTGCTTCTATTAAATCTTTGATTCCTTCCGGTTGATTACAAAGTTCTAGTTGTTCGTAACGCTTGTAAGTTTTTTCATTAGGACCAAAATTAATAAGAACCAACAAACGACCACCAGATTCTTTTGTTGTTCCCGTAGTAAGTCCCCGACGACCAGGGTTGTTCCTTAGTCGAACTTCTTGATCGGGGATATTAGGGTTCCATGTCTGTTCTGTTTCCATAATTTTCTTCAGCTTCACTATTTAATGCTGATATTTGTGATGCCGTTAGGCTAAGGACTGGGCAGGCTCAATGCTGATAATTAACTCTCCGTTGGCGTTAATTTTGATGGTTGCTATATGATCCTGATTAGTAAAAGCTTCTGCAACAACACCAGAAACTAAACCAAAAACACCACCAACTACAGCTCCTGGAGCTGCTCCAATTCCTCCAAAAAATGTTCCAATTCCTGCTCCTGCTGTAGCTCCAATAGCTATGCTTCCCAGGAAAAAGATTGCCTTATAGTTTATGGTTGCAGGCGCTTCTGTAAGCTGTGGTACGCTCGGAGTCATAGGAGCGTAGTGGATTGATGAATCTGGAGAAATTGGAGCGTAGTGGATTGGGGCGCAAGCAGCAAAGGGAGGGCAACTGGTATCTTTCTTTTCAGAAAAATTTACTTCAGATGAATCAAGTTTAAAAATATTCTTCAATCTAGGGGGTAAATCAGCATAGCTTTTGTAGTTTGTGCTAATTTTGACTTCTTTATTAGACTTCAGAGCATCAGCTAACTCTTGATAAAATCCGTTTGTATCTGAAAATACTAATTTGTAAGCTTCACCATCAATATAAGGAGCAGCTAATAGTGTTGAATTCAATGGAGATATAGGGGCGGCTTGTGCAGGATTTACCTGTACTAACGTTTGTACGATGAAAACTGTTGCGATAAACCAAGCCGTTAATTTTTTCAGCATCGTCATTCCTTGTATTTAGTGTTGCTATCCAGGTCTCATAATCTGTCCATTACCTCCATAATCAACTTACCCCTATCCAAAATTTTGCAGTTCGCAAGAACTGCAAAACTCTCGTAACTAGGTAAGAAAATTGTGATTACGTCAGTTGGTGTGACTGAATCAAGGCATTATTGAACCCCTATATTTATAGTGTTCCCATTTTTCTCTCGTATCTCACAATTCCTTCCCTAAAAAATTTGTGATTATAATCACTGCTGATGTACCAGCGATCGCGTATTCTATTACTCTCCAAGGAACACCCTATCTGAAACGACTAAAATCAGCTTTTCTAGTCCGTTTTAACGGTATTCCAGCGATGAGTCAGGGTTTTAACCTCTGGCGGGATTATGAAGAACTCTGCATCACTTTGCGTTGTTTTTCTCGTAAGAATTCAGCAAAGTCTTTTACTTCTTCTAGTGAATTTTCAGATAGCTCGTCTAGCAAGGCTAGCAACTGCGCCCGTACTCCTACTGTCTCTTTTGCGGGTTTGACTAAACTCATCTGGTGGGGATAAACTGTTTCTACTCCAATGGTTTCTATGAAAGAGTCTGGGTCTTCGCGATCGCCAGGGATAAAATCTCCATTAACGTCTGCCTTTACCCATCCTCCAAACAATTCCACCATGTAGGCTTCACCGTTTTTGAAGACTTCCACGATCGCGCCTGGTGTGCCTTCAGGGGCTGTGCCTCCTTCGTCCAGGGGAATGGGTTCTTTGAGTTTGATAGAGTCAAACAGTTGAAATTGGCTCATTGCTGTCTCCCAAATCTTTCTGGAACTGCGGTGACAAATCTAGCGACATCTTCTCCGGTTAACACAATCCAGCCAGTTCTGATTCGCCAAGCGACTCCTGATGGTCCTTCAATCAATACGGTTGCTTGATATTTTTCTCCATAATTGTTTGCTCCTCTGGGTTCTAGTCCATCGATCGTCACTTTTGCCAGAATTGCTTCTCGAATCGTTTCTGGACTCTCAAATCCTAAAACTGTACGCCAAAATTTTTGTTTGTCACCTCCTTCTCCGGAAGCCGTTGCATGGTTGAATAGGTACTCAGCTTTAGCAAGCGGGAATTCCATACGATCAATAGTCATGATGTAACGTTTTTCTTCCTCCGTTGGCGCTTGGGCTTTTCGGTGACAGATGCTAAATCCAGGCTACCTTGCTGATATTCAGGGGTGAGGCTTTCAGGAATAGGCAAGTCGATGACGGGTTGGGGCAAGTTCTCGTTGAGGGGGATGTCCCAGTAGGGGTCGTATTTTTTGGTGAAAGCCTCCAGTCCGATCGCCTCCAGTTCATCAAAGCGATCGAGGCAGAGTTGGGGGGCTTTGGGATAGCTTTTGTGGCTGAAGGTAGAAAGGACGTGAGCATATTGGTCGCGCTCAAGTCCATAGGCTTGAGCAACGATGCCATCAATGGCGGCACGGACTGACCAGCGATCATCTTCTGTAGCGAGAACGGGGAAAGTAAAGGGGTCTTTGTTAGGTTCGCGCCACTCGTCGCCCAGTTGTTCGCGCCAGAGAGGTTCGTAGCCATGATGTACACAATTCAAGCGAAGAGCAGAATGAGACAAAAAAACAAAATCAGCCAATTGTATTTCTTTTGGAAAAACAGTTTTTGACAAAATACCTTTATTAAAGTGGGTTTGTACTAGCCTCCTAACTTGAAAATCAAAGGAAAACGAATTGATTATTGAACAAGCGGCTAATACCTTATTTGTTGGTCGTTCTCTAGAAGAAGTTTCTACTATTAGTGAGTTAGAAGCCGCAGTAGCAGGAGGTAGAATACATGCACGAGCGCTCCTTTGATTCGTTGCTATATGCCCACATGTTTCGCGCCAAGCTAATCGATAGAAGCTTAGATTATTAATTTGGCTCAAAAGTTTTGAGCATCTTAAAGAAACGACTAAGTCTATTTGTGGAGTCCATTTACCAGATTTTTCTTCTGGCAGTGGATTAAATAAGTCAATGCTTCTTCCTGCGTATAAACATAAGACATTTCTAGCAATTAGCTCATTTTGGACTTGAGGCAATCTAGCATCTGTACACCCTGGCAGGACATCTTCAAGGCTCTCAATGTATTTCTTATTTTCTGTTCTGTGTAGTCCTTCGCTGACGGATATTCTCCAATTCGATAAAATTTTCTTGGCATTTATGCCGTTAACATTAAAATGTGAAGTTGTATCATCATTCACAGAATTATCGTTTGAAGAAAATTCTCCGATAAGTCTTTTCCTATTCAATGGTACTAACTTTCCTTCTATATTTTTTAGTGGGAGATCTGTAAATTCTTTTAAATCGAAGCCTGTAAGTATCTGCTGTAAGCGAGGATTGTGATCAGCAACTATAAGGACAAAAGAGATACGAGATGATGCACCTACAAAAAGCTGATTTAAATTAAAAAAATGGGCAAAAATTCGTACCTGGATTTGTTCAAAAATTAGTCTACGCAAGCCTGATTCTGTAGGGCTTTTCGCAAATCCACCACCAAGAACTAATCCAAGCCCCCCGCTCATAGATAAGGTCTTTTGAAATTTGGCAATAAAGAGATGATATGTATCTAAGTTTCCTATGGGAAAATCGTAACCTCTTGACGTGGCTGGTTCAATAATAGTTCTTTGTGTAAAGGATCTAGTTTGATTGATTTCAAGCTCATATACCTTTGCTTCAGAATTAGATTCAAAAATATATTTAATTAACTCATGTTCATCGCCTATACCAGCAACTTCTTTGCCGGAGAGAAACCGTGGATCAATTGCTGCAACAACATCTCGACGTTCTACTCTTAGCTTTTCCCACGGAGGGTTTCCCAGTACAGCATCAAATCCCTGACGATTTGTTAAATTCCCATCTGGATAAAATACCTCTGCAAATGTCAGATCATATGTAAATGCTGGAACGTACTTCTTACTTGCCAACACCTCCAGCAACCCCGATCGCTCACCCGGAACTGCCTCAGCCCCTAACCCTTTGGCAATCATCGCCAGAAGTTTCGGTTTATCCGATAAGTCCTCCGGCAAATCTCCCGTCTGAGCAATGGTGCTAAACAGACTGGCATAATCCGTATCGCCACTTTCATCTCCCAACATCACTCCACCCGACCAAGCAGCTGCCAAAATCTTGAACGGAGCCAGAGCGCGATCAAGGTTTTGCTTAGCAATTTCCTTCGCCTCAATGTCTGAAATATCCGTGCCAATCGACGCTTCCAGATCGCGCACATACCGCAGCGCATCCGCCAACGCATGGCGGAACTGATCATTCACGTTCTGCCACACCAGCTTTTGCACATCATCCCCACTGGCAGGCTCCTTCAACAGATGCTCAAAAAACGCCCCCGTCAGCGAATCCCCTAACACCAGACGGTGATCCAAAAATGTCAGCGGCAACCCCTCCGCATGAGACTCCAACCACAAGGATAACTTCGCTAACTCCACCGCCAGCGGATTCTTATCCACCCCATACAAACAATGCACGGCGACTAAACGACGACAAAGAGCGATCGCTTCCTGTTGCGAAAACCCCGACTCCTTCCTCTCCGGAGCCGAACTGGGCAGATACTTCATCAGCTTGTCATCCGGATCGGGCAAATCAATCACCCGCTGCCAAAACTTCTGCGCCTCCGCCAGTGCTGCATCCTTCTCCTCTGGAGTCTTCGCCTTCTCGACCCGTCCCTCCGCCTTCGTCGCCAACTCATCACACAGCCGACAGGCTTCGTAGAGCTTATCCCCCAAAAACCGACAGGCTTCCACCAAAAAATGCCCACTTCCCATCGCCGGGTCAAGCACCTTCAACTTCAAAATCGCCATTGGGTTCGGGTCATCCTTCGGACTGCGCTCCTCCACCTGCGGTCCCAACGTCTCCTGCACCAAAAACCGCACAAAGGAATGGGGCGTATAGTATGATCCCGACGCTTTCCGTCCCAACCCCACCCGTAAATAGAAGCGATTAGGCGGAATCTCTTCAATCCACTCGACTTTCGTTTTCTTGCCCTTCTTCGGAGCCTCGTCTTCCTCATCTTCCTCTGCCTCCTCCAGTTCCTCTTCCAGAGCAACCGGATCGATCGCCTGCGGCACTGCCGGACGATACTTCTCCCCCTGCACCACAGGCACCACCACCTCTAGCTTCTGCCGCCGCAACCGACACATCCGCTCGGTTGAAATCCCCGGCTCCAGTTCCAGCAATGCCTCATAAACCCGCCCCAAATCCTCCACATCCAGCGAGCCATAATGCACCCGTTGCCGATTACTCGCTCCCCGCTTCGGTGCCGTCCAGAGCAACTGATCCAACAAATGCGCGACTGCCCGTTCTCCCCACTGCAACTTGGACAACACTGGAGTCGCACCCGCCCCAAACAACGCACCGCCCAAAGGCTTGACATTTAGCTCAGTACATGATATTCCTTCAGCAAACATCCGAAACAGCGATCTCAGCCCCGACTCTAGGAAACTCCCCGTTTCCATCCCCTCGTCCAGCACTTTTCGCGCATACTCGGCTAATGTGATTGTCGGAGAGAAGGTATTGCGCCAGAGACTCGTTGAGGCAAAACTGAACGCCCGTGCGGGGTCGTCACTCGCTTCCAGCTTCAGGACAAACAGCAAGCGATAAACAACAATCAGCCCTTCTTTCCATAACTGCTTCGCTAACCTCTCCCCCGACCCTTGCTCCCGATGGGGTTGGGGGGTTAGGTCTTTCAACATCTCCCGATTATCCGGGTGTTCCAGAATCTCGTGAATAAACCGCTCCACCGCTTGACGCGCCTGCACCCGCAGTTCCTTCGTTACCCTGGCTTGCTGCAATCGCGCCTTCTCAACCAGGTTCGGCAGCTTCTTCACTCCTTCTGGCGAGGCGAGTGCCAGCAGCAGGAGATAGGAGTCGGGGATGTTCCGTGATCGCTTCCAGTAAGGGTCGATGGTGATGGTAACTTGGGAATCCGGTCGCGCCGGATCGGAAATCAATAGCCGCAGTTCCACCCCATTCGTCAGCAGTCCCAACCGTTCCCCACAGGTAAGCAACACCCGTTGAGCAATCCGCAAGTGACTGTAACGGTAAGCCGCGCCGCGACGGACAGGGGCATCTAGGTCAGTTTCAAACTCCGTACACCAAACCCGCAGCTTACTCTGATTGTCTGCCGTAAGGAATAAGTAACCCCCATCTTCCTGTCCTTCGCGGGTTTCCACCTTTGGTGCAGATTCCAATCGAGCATACCCCAACCGCTCCACCAGTGGCTCAATAACATGGTTCTGGACGCGCAACGCACCACCCCGGACTGCCAGTTCCCGCAGCTTGCGCCGATAGCTCTCCCAAGACACCTGGAGTTCTTTGCCCTCCTGTCCCATTGTCTTGGACAATAGTTTTTCTTTACTAAGTTCCTTTTCCAGCTCAAACTGAACAAATGGTTCTGGGAGTGCTGGTCCGGTGAAGGTACACTGTTGCAGTAGTTCAAGCGCCATAATTAATTTTTCTCCGGAACCAACATCAGTACCCCCAGTGGCAGAGTTTCCGGGGATTGAAGTGCTAACCTCGACTCTAACAATGCCAATCGCTGACGATAGATTCGTAACACCCCATCTGCTTCGCTGCGAACGCGGACGGGTTGATTGGTATCCGTAGCAAACGCTGCCAACCGCTCAACGGAGTCAGTCATCGTCATCCAGCCCGACTGGGGCGCTGTCTGCACCGCCGTTCCCTGCACAGGCGTATCAAACAAACTCATCTGAACGGCTGTTTCAACCTCAACTGGCTCCCCCGTAATTTCTTTCGTTCGTTGTTCCAGCCATTCGATTTGGCGCGATCGCTCTGCTCTCAAGTCACGGGTGCGAGTTTTGACAAATTCCTCTACCAAAGACTGCGCCCCCGTCTGAGCTACCTGTTGCGCCTGCTGTTGGGCAGTATTCCACCAACTTTCAAAGTAATTCTTCCAAACATCCGTAGTGCGAATCGCCTGTTTCCGGTCTGCCAGGAACAGCCATTGCTCAGCCTGGTCATAAAACTTAGCGACTCCTGTATTCATAACTTTAACTGCCAGCACCCGTTCAAATTCCGGTCCCGCCCCACTGGATACTCGCCCCAAGAAGGTAAACAGTAAAGTGGGCGTTGGGACATCCGCTTTAACGACACTGGCACGGGAGTCTTGACTTCTCTGGTCAGCACCGCCAAACGACAGGTTACGCACCCGGTCTAATGCCCGTCGCACCAAGGGATGGGCGCGACCCAAAAATCCTACGGGTCGGTTCTTGGCATCGCGGGTGATATCCAGATTACTGGTTAACCGCAGGCAGCGCGTATCGGCATCATACCCCGGTAGTTCATCCAGCCCATAACTCCAAACCGAGGGAAGTTGCACTTCAAAAATGTCCGCTTGCTCTGTTTCAGTAAAGTTGCCGCCATCTAAGAAGACGGCATCCCGAACAAAGCTGACTAAATCTACTTTACTAATGCGATCGCCCAAGTCCAGTGCTTTGTCAGCTTCCGTTAAAAGACGACTCTCCGCATTTACTCCCGTATCTGCCAACCAAGTATTCGTCCGCGCCGCCTGTTGAAAGCCCTTGAGCGAACGGTCTATCTCTTCTAATAGTTCACGGGTAGCCACATCAGCCCCTTCATTCTCATCAGCGGTCGAGAAGTTCACCAACAAGGGAGTTTCATCGTGAAATAGCTTCTGGTCTTCTTCCATTAACCCCTTGAGTAACCGCTGCGCTGAGGCATCGGTCGAGGTCGTCAATCCCAGCGTATTGGGGACAAAATTCAGAGTTTCCCGCTGCTTCTCGTACTTGGCAATCAACCGCAGCAAAATCCGCTCCTCAAACGTCCTACGCAGGTACAAATAACGCACCACTGGCTCGTATTCCTGACCGAAGCGGTCAATGCGCCCATTGCGCTGCTCTAAGCGATTGGGATTAAAGGGTAACTCCAGGTGAATGAGATGATGGCAGCGTTGTTGCAAGTTAAGCCCCTCAGCAGCGGTGTCCGTACTGACTAAGACCAAACCGCTCTCAGACCGAAAGCGATCGGTAATCTCCAACCGCACTTTTCCACTGTCATCCCCGCTCATCGTCAGCACTTCCCCCACCCCAGCATCCCGTAGCGCTTTGGCTGCTGCACGCTGACTGGTGGTGTACTCGGTGTAAACCAGAACGTTGGTGTTGGGAATTTGAGCGCGAATGCCTTGAATTTCTCTAACCAACTGTTGTAACTTCGGGTCTTGGGAGGTAGCTGCATCTGCCAAATCCACCAAGTTATCCAGGGCTTCGACAAAGGTGGATACTTTAGCTAGCGATCGCGAATCCGACTTCACTTCCCGTTCCAGTTCTGCGAGTTTCTGGGCTAACTCTTCCGCTTCCAGTGCCGACTGTTCTTGTTCCTCCTCAAAGCTAATCGTCCCAAAACGCTCCAGCTTGCGATTATAATCTCGCAGAGTCCGCAACCGCTGCCGCCGACTCTCTTGGGTTTCTGACTTCTGAGTAATCAATTGCTGAAACCGCTCTGCCACCACCGTCAAAGTGGATTTAAATGCCTCTACAGTTGAAACACTGCGCTTGAGCAAAGCAATAAATGCCAAGACATCGCTGTAGCGCCGAGTTCGGAACGCTCGACGCAACTCCGGTGCCAGTAACTCCAATAACCCCTGCTGTAGAGCCACATAATCAGGATGTTCCGCAACAGAAGCGGTAACGGGTCGCGGCTCAACAATGCGTGTTTTGAAGCGTTGTTTTCCAGTAACCGGGTCAATGATATGGTGTTTCAGGCGGCGAACCACATAAGGACGATAGCGATCGCTTCGCAACACCCCTCTCCCATCTACCAGTGATGGGTCGAGTAATTCGCATAGGGAGGCGAACGAGCGGTCATTCCCATCATGGGGGGTAGCCGTAAGCAGCAATAACGAGTCACATTGACGTGTCAATACTTCTGCCAATCGGCGACGCTGTGAATCTTCTCGCTCTTGGATTGAACCTAAATCCATACAGTGATGCGCTTCATCCAGCACCACTACGTCATAACTCGCCCTCTCCAATAAATCGAGGACTCGCTCCTGTTTGAGAAAGTCAATTGAGGCAATTCCCAATGGGATGTGGTCAAAGGGGTTGGCTCCCAGTTCGGTACTACGGCGAATTTCTTCTAAGCGTCCCCGATTCACCTCATCCAAGCGCAAACCAAAACGCTCGGACATCTCCAGCTTCCACTGCTCCAGGAGCGGTCCTGCTGGGCAAACAATTAGAATCCGGTGGGCTACTCGCCGCGCCATCAACTCAGTCAGGATTAGCCCCGCCTGAATCGTCTTCCCCAATCCAACTCCGTCTGCCAGCAGTAGCCGCACTCGACTCATCCGAATCGCTCGCAGTACGGGAACCAATTGATAGGGTTCTAACCGCAGTCGTCCCGGCTGCACGGCAAGCAAAGCATCAGTACCAATCGCTTGCTCCAACAAAAAAGCTTGGTGGTAAACTAGCCAATTCGGTAAGGGAGCCGCTCGGTCTGGACGCAGATCGCGAATTACTGGCTCCACTGGCTCAAAAGGATGAAGGATGTCAAGTTCTGTCCCTCGCAGTTCTCCTTCCAAACAGCGCAAACGGTAGAGAGTTTGCGGTCCCAGTTGAGTTGATGTAACAACTTCCCACCGCAGTCTCCGCGCTTGAACTTCTGTGCCAGCTAACAGGTTCGCCATGCTTTACCCTTTTTCTCCCACCCTTGGCTGCTATTGTGCAAAATATTGCTTCAGTAAATCGGAACCGCGATCGCCGAAGGCGGTTCGATCGATCGCCCATCTCCTTCACTATCATCTCAAGAAGCTTGAGAACTATCGGCAAAGGCTTCGTCTTTCCGCGTTCCCAGCGGTTCACTGATTGAAACGACACTCCCAACGATTGGGCAAACTGTAATTGAGTCAGTCCCAGGCGCTTCCGGAGTTCCTTCACGAAGACAGCGGTTGATAGTGATTCAGCTAGGGGCATGGCGAGAATGCCTTCTTAATCATCTTTGTTGAGCTTAACTAAGGAAGCACGGCAACGATAGGGTAAATTCACTGATCTTTCAAACTTTGCCAAAAAAATAGAGAGCCACTTGCAGTTACTCTCTCGATCATCAGGGTGCATCTATTAACCTTATTATTACGCTTAGCAATGAGGGGTTTCACCCCATATTTTGAAGTGTTGATGAAGGTGTGAGTGTGCGATCGCCCCAGTCGCTTCACAGTTGCCGTTCTCGTGTGTCTTTTTAACAACCTTTTTTGGATACTGTCTCCACCTAGCTCTTGGCTAACCCTTTTTGGCTGAAAACCCCAGTTCCCTTAATTAGGACAGACAAAAGGTGTTAGAGCTATCTGCACTACAGAAGAACCTTGCCAACAACTACGCCGCCTACAGCAATTAGGCAAACGCCAGCCAGCATCCCCATGCCAATGACAGAACCAATTGCTGCTAGTGCAGAGGTGATACCAGCAGCGCTTATTCCAGCAACTCCAAGTAGATTAATTACTGTACCAACACCAGTCACAACTGCGATACTTACCAAACCTAATCCTGCAATCTCTAAAATCATATCCACGCCAACCTTTCAGATTTCCAGTTCAATTTGTATTCAGCAGCTAGCTTTTACTAAGCAGTAAAATACTTAGGTTTACTGTTGATTGCGATCGCAATCATGATCGATTAACTAATTACTTATTACCGCCCGTCAACCAGTTCCATGCATGGTAAACAGCAACACCACCAGCTACTGCTCCTGCGACAGGCGCTGCTGCTGTCATAGCGATTCCCGCCGCCATGCCACCACCAACTACCGAGCCAATTGCAGCTAAGCCGGAAGTCATTCCCGCTGCACTCAAACCAGCTACACTTCCAGCAGCGGAAACCGCTCCAAGAGCTGCTGCGCTGCCTGCGACAGTACCACTAACAATACCTGTTCCAGCCGCTAAGACTTCTTCTGGTTTCATGTTCTTATTTCCTACCTTTGCAAAAGTAATTGGACTTAATTTTGTGGACTATTGAAACACTCCCAAGCTTTGCAGAATCCAAAGCCAAGCAAACCGCCAGCAGCCACAAGACCTGCAACTGGTAATGCGACGGTAGTTGTTGTAGTAAACCCCAGTACGCCCAGGATTCCGGGAGCCGTAGAGGTAATTGTAGCTACTGTTACTGAGCCTGTACCTGCGGCTGAAGCCGTGCCTACAATAGCCACTAAAGCCTTTGCGTCATCCTCTGACATGGTTATCCTTTTGTGAAAATTACTTTGCTGGTAGCTTCATCCCCAGAACCTCAAAGTATGTAGTGCGGTCTGGCTGAGGTTTGTGTGTCACTTATTATCCTCCCCTACTGGAATGTAAAGTAGGTTTGTAAAAGTACGAAATTGTATGAAGAGTTTGTGATCGCATCTACAGCCCACACCGGTTCTGCAATAGCAGCAAAAGCTTTGCGCTAGATGACGGATGCCATGCAGATGCTTGCAGGGGTAATCAAAATGCATCAAATGCCCTAAATGTAAGGTTTTGACAAAGATTGGGAATTGTTTAGCTGATTACCCTGATAGCCGAGTTTTATTCGGAAAGGTTGATTGGCGTATTTTTGCCAAAACCTATGAACACGGTAACAACAACGTTTACCTTGCCTGCGTGGATTGCTCAGGGGTTAGCAACCGGAGCTTATGAGAGAGTCGGTGGTGTCATTCGAGAAGCGGGAACAAAACAAGTTGTTTCTTGGTTGCGAGAGACTGGCACAAGTAATCTTCCGAGTTTTCCTGGTCTTCTAGGATTCTCAGGGCTTCCTTTGCCATCTGATCCGGTTACTGGTGCGCTTAATTTAGTTGTTCAAAGTTTAAATACGGGAGTTTTACTGAAGGGATTTGGTGACGTAAAGACACGCCTATCCGCACTCGGAAAACAGATAGAAGCAGTTGAGCGCAGTGTGCAGGAGGTTAAAGGAGTTTTGCAAGTAACTTCTGCTGTTAGTGCGTTGAATCTTGGTGTGTCAGTGATGGGTTTTGCTGTGATAAACCAGCGTCTTGACGAACTAGAAAAACGCCTAGCAAAAACAGAGGAGCTCCTTAATAAAATCGACAAGAAAATTGACTTAGCTCACTACGCTAACTTTAAAGCAGCGCTGGGTTTGGCTACAAATGCCTTCACAATGAGCAAGCGCGAGAATCGAGACAATATGGCAACTCAAGCCATCAATCGCTTCCTAGAAGCTGAGCATATTTACAGTGACTATGCAAATAAAGAACTAAAACAAGGCAGTCAGCTTGCTGATGAGTACCTTCTAACACTATCGCTAGCTTATATGGCTGAGGTACGCTGCCATTTAGAGTTGAATGAGATTGATACAGCACTTTGTCGCCTTCAAGAAGCAGAAAGAGTCATTGGTTCTCTTACTAAAAAATACGTCGAACTTCTTCTCACTTCTAATCCAGCAGCTTACCTACAACCTCAATTCAAAGGTCAGATTGACTTGCGCCGATTAACCCAGGTTCACCAATGGATTGAACCCACTCTGGATGAAAACGCTGTGTTTGAGATGCATCGCGAGAGCTTAGTCAAGCTGGTGCAAGACCCAGGTAAGTGGATAGAATCGCTACCAGCATCAATTTGGGATGCTCAAGTAGACTGGGTAGGCAAAGCCTTCTGGGATGATCCAAAACCACAGATTTTTTCGCGACTCCCCAGAGTTATGGCAGCAATGGAGTCTATGATTGAAACTCACAGACGTTTGGAATCCTATCAATGGGAACTGCAAGCGATCGCACAACTCGGAATCAGCTTCCATGAATGGCTTCAACTAACTCCTTCAGAGCCAAAACCAGATGAAGCGAAGTTGATGTATGTTATTCCGTCAGAACCAATTTCAGCAGCCTGATGCTTGTTGTTTAGGCAAGAAGTAGATTTCAATCAATGTTCAATAGGCTCTACAGCGGGAGAGTTCTGTTACAACAAGCAGCCTTATACTTACCGTTACACAATCTTGAAAGGCACAAACCCTATTTACTGGGAATAGGTTCACACTTCACGCCCTCGAACGATCGCAAGCGAGAGGGAGAGTCGGCTATCCCAAAAAACGCCCCCGAATCGTCTAAGTTGAATATTAAACTTAGACATTTGTTGTCATTGACTTTAACATAGGGGAGAATTATATTTTTGGGTCGATCGCCTTGATCGCACCCCCCTTACACCCTTGATTTTCTGATGGGTTTCTGATGGGTTTCTGATGGGTTTCTGATCGGTTTTTTGATGGTTTGACAAACAGACGTAGCTCACCTAAAACTAAGCAATTCCGGCGAGACGAGTTTCGCTAGGCACTTTTGCTGCGCGTTTTTAGGCGCGACTGAGGAAAGGCGATCGCACATAGATCCTAATCTCCTGCCCCGCCATCAACCGACGATCCACATCAAACGCCGTCTGCTACAGTGACAAACTCAACTGCTGATGCTGCGGTGTAGCTTCATCATCATCCACAAAATTTGGATCGACAATCATCATGATTTCTGCTCTCATCCGCCGTAGCTCAGTAGCGTAGTAGCCTGTGAAGTACGCGCCAGATGTTACGGGCACGCGATCGCCCTCTGAAGGCGGAAACAATCAAACCTTAATGTTTTCGTTTGGTGTCTGCGAAGCGTCACCAATTTGAACCTTTGCATTTTGCCCAGTAACAGTAGATTCGGTTTTGGTCGTCTGGGCTAGACCCGCCGCACCGGCGATCGCTGTTCCTGCTAGTCCAAGACCAGCTGCCGACTGACTCTCACTCAGTTTAGTGGGTTGCATCAAAACAATTACACCAAACAGTCCACCAATAGTTGCTAAAAATAACGGGGTACAAGCGCGAATTACCTCAGGATTCATCTCTTTCGGGATTGTCAATTTTTGTAGAAGTTCAGCTTTTAGTTCGCTGTATCTACTTATCCACCTGAGCTCTGAAATTTACGCAAGAGTATCAAGCACTCGATACTCTTCCAGCAAGGGGTGGTGGGTAAGTTCGATAATTCTAGCTACCGCCGATTTTCCCCTAAATCCCAAAACTTCTTCAAAAAGTACCCTCATAGGTACCCCTATCCCCTCTGCTCAGCAGTTTAGCAACGCCAAGAGCCACACATTATTTCTTCCGGAGATAGATTCCCTAACTGCGAATAACAGAAGAAGTAGATGCACCCTGATGACTGCCTTCGCCGCCAGGTGAGGGCTTTTTGTTTTCCATATTCCCTCACTGCACAATAGTAGTAAGTTCCGCTCACCCGTCAAGGATAAGTGGCGATTTATGTTGTCATGCCTGCCTTAAAATCTCCAGGAACTCCCGCACCACTTCGTCTGGATGTTGAAAACAGCAGATCGCATCATAATGCTCGACAACACGAATGCCGTGAACCCTGAACAAGCGATCGCGTTCATGGTCATGCACTGTCCGAGAAGGAGGATGCCACGACTCACCAAGGAGTTCTTCAACATCCATAGGCTTTTTGGTAGATGCACCAAAGAACTCCCTACTCTATTGCGTACCCCAGATGACTGAGGGGAGGTTCATACCCCTCGGTCATTAATCCGCTCTAACGTCCTCACCCTACTCCGCAAACTGACTATTTTTACAAATGACCCTGGTTTTACACCAATTCATCAACGCCATTCAGCCAAAGGAGAATGATCGCATCATGGCGTCACCTCAAAATCACCAGCCTTTAGCACTAGTGGCAGCTCACGGTTGCGCCTTTGCGCCTGCCTTTGACTCGACACATCCCACGTAACAAAAAATTCGCCATTCTTTGAGATGGCAGATAACTCACCAGAGTACTCGCCGCTGTACCGGATTCGCTTTCCTACTTTCCCTTCTGTTTTATGGGGCTGCTGCTGTTGATCCTGATTATTCAATTGAAGCACCCATTCTTTTATTTGATTGTGTTTGTCCGCCGATAGCCGCTTGCTAGCCTTGCTCATCACGGAGGGTGTGAAGCCATTTGTACTCCTGAGTTCGGCAAGCATTTCTTTGCTGCTACAAAATTCCAGTATTTCCGCTAGGTCTGCGATAGCTTCCTCCGATTCCAGCAACTCAGGACAACTCAGGACAGTCCCAGGGCAGTTGTCCTGAGTCTTGTCCTGAGCTGGAATGCACACTGTTGTTGAGTTACGAGACTCGCTTACGAACTCAGGACAACTCAGGACATCAAAATTCGGGGCAGCATCCTTTATTTCATTTCCAGTTGTGTGGACATCTACCAGATTTCTTTGTGCAACAGCAAAACTGTCCTGAGTGTCCTGAGTTTCTACCGATGATTGCTGAACACAAAGACTGGAAGCACTTCCAGTGCTTTTTAGGGTGTCCTGAGTTTGTCCTGAGTTGCCCTGAGTTTGTCCTGAGTAATTTACAACAAAAGACTGAACACAAAGACTGGAGGCACTTGTCGTATTTGGGGGGTTGTCCTGAGTTTGTCCTGAGTTTGTCCTGAGTTTGTACACTGGTGGCGAATCATTGTCTTGATAGATCGACCACATCAGTTTTGTACCCTCACCCCTGGTCTGACCAAAGCCGGAAGCTTCTAATTCTCGGAAGTGCCTGCGAATGTCATCAGCGGTGAATTGTTTTTTGATTTGGCGATCTATATCGCGCATGTCTGCTGCCTTGAGCCAGCCCTTACGTTCAGACAGTTGGATGATTTTTGTATGAATGGCAGCGATCTCTCCATTGGCTGCATCACCTTCTGAGTGAATGAGTTTTACTTGCCCGATGTGATGTTTGGCCAACTTGATCGCTGCCACCATTGTCTGTTCGTCAATCTCTGAATCGGGAGTAGAGCCTTCATGGACGCAGCCATTAAAACAGTGCAGCAATAACGCCAAAACTCCGGTATCACCTTTCATCTTGGCGAAAACTGCTCTCATACCCTGGCGAGACTCACTCATTTTCAATTGGTCGAGTTCGTTGTACCATCTGCGATAGACTTTCTTAGCTGGCGGCGAGAGAGTGTAAGTGGTAGCCGGAAGATTCTTGAGACGCTTGTAAATACCTTTGAGTAGGCCAGTGACATCAAAAGGAATGGCGTCATCGGGATAAGGAGCCGGCTGAACTTGCATTACTGTCCAAAGGAAACGCGCCCATTGCCCGTTAGCGTCGGTAAAGTCGCCCATCATTTGACGCAGGATTAAAGGCTGCAAGGAGCCAGTGATGCTGTAGGCTGATTGGTCAACTACCAACCGCTTCCCAGAGGCGCGGTTCACTTTAAAACCTGTGCCATCCCGTCCTGAGAGAATTTTCTCCCCGTCCGCGCCCCGTCCGCTCTTGTATTGCCCTTGAGACTTGAACAAGGCGGGTAATTCATCAAACCACCCCAAGAACCCCCTGTTAGGCTGCTGACTTTGAATTAATGCGATCGCCTCACTGGTGGCATCCGTGGTGTAGTATTCATGGGGCACAGGCTGCTCTGGTGCTGGCTGATCATTGTCCTTGACCTTTTTCCACTCAGATAGCTCTTGCTGGTACTGCGAGAGCCGCTCTTTGTACTCAATTTCTGCTTCAGCTTGTAGCGCGAATAGCGGTTTGAGTACAGTTTTCTGTGCAGGGGTTTTTCCTCCGCCAGACTCACACACAAGGCCTGCGTAGATAACGGGTAAAGCATAATGATCGGTGGCTTTTATTAACTCTAGGCGAGTGCCAACCTCCAACAAGGAGCCGATTACCGGATAAAGAGTGGTGAGCATGGCAACTGGAGTTGTGCCCATCCATCCTGCTACCCGCTCTAGTGGGCAAGCAACTGCTGAATCGAGATAGTCTTGCAGCTCAAGTTGAGACTTCCCGATTTTCAACAGGTTTTCAACTTCTGCTTTACGCTCGGTGCGAGATTCCTCTAGATCGGCTTCGCCCAACCTTTCGTAATAAAACTTCCGGAGTTCGCCGATGTAGTATTGGCTTACAGCGGCGAGACGATTAAGCTGCCCTGTCAAATAAGAGCCGGTCGCACCAAGGGCTATCAGTTCGTCGATTTTTTCCGTCACCTGCTCAAGGGTAAGTTCCCCAGAACTGGGGGAACCCGCAATCTTACCATCGGGTAAGGCTAAAGCCTCTTCCAGCTTTGCTCGGATACCATTCAAATAATCTTTGTGCCACCTATAATCATTCATTCCAGCTCTTCTGCCCAAAATATCTAAGGCAATCATACGCTCTGGTGAATCCGGCTCCGACTTGATTGTGTGTTCGGCGATCGCAACTGCGTCTTCCAGATCTAAAGGCACTTCCTTTCTGGATTTAAGCCAATCCCTATAGGGAAGCGCGCCCAGCATAAACATTGGTGCTGCGCTAATTCCAACCCCTGCGAGTAAATTTTCGATCGCACTTTCGAGCTGGTAAACCTTGATTTCAGCCCCAACAGAAATTAGCTTTTGAGCCAATTTGCGAATTTCAAGCTCATTTTTTAGCGCGATAAAGTGCTCACCGGGCTTCACATCAGACACATGGTTTGCAACATAAAAGCATTCTGACAAACACCTCGCGGCGATCGGCTCGGACACCCAGAGGCAGGGTCTCGGTTCAAACGTTGTAACTGTCGCTTGATTCGTGATACCATTATCACAGTTGAAGATTTCTTTCATTGTAGAGCTTCTCCTAGTTGGGTGACGGGGGGAAGCCCTGCTGCTTTTTTTGCTTTCCAAAGTCAGCCTTAATAGGCTAACGTTGAAATATCATTTAATATGACTCCGGTTGTCCGGTGTCTTTTGCCGTGCTGTTGAAGCAGCAGGTTTTCAGGCATGGGCAGCAGGGGCAACCGTTTTTTTGCGGTTTAAGGGGCGGCTTAAGGCGATCGCTTCAGGAACATAATTGCCGTTAAGCTTCCTCTGGTGTGTCCTTGACTGTTTTTAGGATGAGGCTAAAAAGCTTTTCAGTCCATAACGTCTAAGTGCAAAGTTTTGTTAAGCTCGCCAGCCGTTATTGATTCCGATCCTTTTAGCTCCATCGATCCAAATTTCACTGATCTGTCCTTGTCGCCTCAATTCTGGTTTGCAAGCTGCGTCTTGCTGTAGTTTGCAAATCCCTCTCATGATTTCGTCATGTATCGCCACCCGGACTTGGAAGAACTCGTCTGTTTCTGCAAGTCCGCGAGATACATCAATCAATCGCGTAAGCCAGGTATTAGGTTGCGAGTGTTTTTCTTTGAGTCTGGCCAGCTCTGTTCTGTCTTTTTGGCTAAGGAAACCTTTGTAACTGCGATGTGCTAGCTTCGCCAGTTTTTTAAGCTCCTTGACGTGGTGCTCATAGCGAGGCTTCAGGATATTGGAAAATTCACCATTGATTTCACTTGCGATAATCTCTTCCAGTAATTGGCGGGGCGACTCGAAAGACCACTCCAGCTTGTTGAATGCTGCCTTGATGCGTCGATCCTTAAGGTGGATTAATTTCCACAGGTTTTCGTAGAAATCTACGGTTAGCCAGCAAGAATCGTGATAATACTGGTCAATTTCCCCCTCTTCTAATGGCCTGAGGAGCGGATTATCCACTGAGCCGCGTCCGGCCATGAAGCACTTGGCTATCCAGATACACTCGTTTTTCCACTCCGCCCAACGGTAGATCTGATCGAGTTGGGTGAGATCTTGAATAAAATTTGCATTGGGTAACTCAGAAATAAATTTGGCTATTCTTTCTCTGTCCGAGGCTTCAGGGGCATTATTAACCACTGGAGTCCAGAATATCCAGCCTTTAATTTTGCAGCGACCGCGCAACAATTGATCTTGAAGCGGAGCCAACACAATGTGTGTGTTACCGCAGTCTTTTCTGGCAACTGGCTGTAAATTGCCATCCGTATCACTAAAGATGGCATTTAATTGTGAAAAATCAATCCAGAGATTAAAGCGTATTCCGTGATCGCCTATTTTTGCCATTTCAATTTCCATTGGAATCTCCTACTAAATCTGTTGGTTGTTCCTTACTTCAATAAATATTTTTCATGTAGCAAGAAACAAGGGAATAGTTTTGCCGCGATCGCCATGCCATCAATTTTAAATATTTAACACTGGGAGATTTCTGAAATCTGTGACGGCGATCGCATTATATCTGAAATTTGAGTGACGTGATCGCACATTTTCTGCTCCTATAATCTGCGCTAATGGTATTGGCGCGATCGCCGACGTTATATCAATTTTGTCTAAATTTAATATTCAACTTAGACGCGATTTGACAATAAGATAGGGGAGAATTAGCTGATAGCTTGAGCGCCAATCAATTTTGTAGGAAAGGGGAGGGATGCGATCGCACTGGGTTAATTGAGTGCATCACGACTTCCCCCGATTACCTGAAAGGTATAAGGCCACATACCGATGCGCTGATTCAGGGTCACGCAATGCAAGAGACTCAGCCACAGACCGCACGTCAGGCGGTAAAGCCTGAAGCTGGGTTTCAAAGCTGGGCTTGGGAGTCACTCTGTAAACACCTGGTGTCTCTGTCATTCCCCGCCTCCTGTCTTCTTCCCCCTACTTTTGCTCCCAGGTTCGAGGGGTGGGCTTTCTGGTGCCGATGGTTGTTGCTGCTTCCAGGCTGCGATCGCTTCCAAGACAATCTTCTCTACTAAGTTGCTTACACTCCGCCTTTCCTGCTCAGCCCATTGCTGTAAATCATTTTTTGCTTCGTCGTCACATAAAAACATCACTCTGTTTTTGTTGGTAGGCATTTATATAGGTTCAACACTGTGTCTCTAGTTTAAGTAAACCGTAGAACCGTCGCACACTAAGCGATTGAATAGGTCTGGTGTTGAACTATTCAACAAAGTTATTGACGGTGTTGAACTTAATCGCTACTATAACAAACATAGACGCACAAAGGACAGAGGCAAGCGTAAAACGCACACAAGCGGACACCAGTACTAAATGGTTGCAAATCGTTCCCAACGCGCCCTAAGCCCAGAAACTGCAAGGCATCTAGCCAATTTGAACCATGAAAATGCAAGAACACTTAGAGACGCTAAACGGACAGGCGTACCCTTCAAGCTACGGCTACATGTATCCTCAAAACTCCCAGATACGACCATACGTGGTTTTTGATGGTGGAAACCGCTTCATCAAGTGGATCGACCCAGAAAACCAGGTCAAAATCATCCCTTCGTGTATCAAGGAAGTGTCCGAATATCAATGGAAGCGGTTACGTCCCGACCCTGAAACAGTGCTTTTAGAGGTTGATGGCAAACGTTACGTTGTTGGTAAGCTGGCACAAGACTTAGGTGGTGAACCTACTTTTCAAAAAGACAAATGTGAACTGGCTTCGATTCTCGCCCTAGTCGCAATTGAGCCGAATCCAGATTCCAACACAGTCCACATCTCAAAATTGGCGATCGCACTGCCAAACAGCCTCAACGATGACGATGTGGCAGCGGTCAAACGGCTGGAGAACTACCCTTTGACCAAAGAGTTCAAGCGCAACAATCAGGACATCTGTTACACCGTTGCAACAGTTGAACCCTTAGACGAGACACTACCTGCGTTTCTCTACGGTCAAAGCCAAGGATTCTTCAGCTTCCCAGATGTGAAAAATGCCGTTTGGGACATCGGGGGTGGAACAGCGATCGCCAGAATTTACCTTCCCAATGGCACCCTGATTCATGATGCAGAAGTGATTCTCCCCGGAACCAAGGCATTAGCCCAGCAGGTAGCCGTTGAGATGAAAGAGGTGTTTAACCTCGATTTCAGCCCCAACCTAGCAGACATCATGGACGCCATTCAAAAGGGCGATTGTGTCTACGGAACTGACCGACTCGACTTTTTTGGCATCTATCAAAACGCTTGCGAGAAGTGGGTGGAGGCAGCACGGGCTGAAATCCGTTCCAAGTGGACACAACATTTACCCCAGTTAGGCGAGGTTTTGGTGGTTGGCGGCAGTGCAAACCTGGCTGCACCCATTTGTGAAGCATCAGGCGATCGCTTCCGGATTGCACCTGAACCCCAACTGTTCAACCTCGTGGCAATGGCAAATTTAGCAGGCAAGACCAATGGCTAATCAAACACGGGTTGTCCTGGATGAAACAGAACGCCCCAAAGCCGAACAAATCCTTGAATTAACAGGTATCAAAACCTTTTCTCAGTTATTTAGCATTCTCCTCGTCAATTATGGCGACCACTTGGTTAGCGCACTCAAAGCTACTCCAATAGCACCGCCGCCACCAGTGGTGATGCCATTACAGCAACCTACACAGCCTAAGCAGTTACCAAGCATTCAACCATCACAGACCGCACAGCCTAAGCAATTCAGACCAATGGGCGGACTCTAAGAAAACTCAATAGACATCTCCGATAATTAACCTGAAATCCTTGCGGCACAGTAGCTGAAACTTAATTTCCGGAGAAGTCTAATAGCGATCGCCTATTCCCCCACCGGGAACTACGGCATTGCATGGATGCAATCATCAGGTACTTAACGATGACCCTAGACTTTAACGACAACTTTGAAATCATTGCCCTCAACGGCGTTACGGGCGACTGTTTAACGTCAGACGATGTTGACCAAAACAATTGGTCGCAGCGACTCAAGGAAAATCCGCCTGAGCCAGAACTCACACCCGAACAGGTGGAAGCGCTACGGCAGGAACACGAAGGCTTTTTGACGCAACTTGAGGCGTTAGCGGTTCAGGCGATCGCTAAGGGGTACTGGGACGAAGTGTACGACCACATTACCTGCAACGCCCCCGAAACGGAGGACTCATGACCCAAACCACAGACGACGTACTTCCTATCCTTTACCTCCCCACTTCAACGCCTGAATTTGAGCGAGGCATCTGGGGGGCAGTGATTGACCAACAACGTGATTGGGACGAAACCGAGCAGGAGTACCTCCGCCGCAACGACGGAATACGCGATAGTTTGGCGGATTGGGCCAACTTCATGCAAGGAGGTCTTTGGACTGACGCGAACCTTAAATTTATAACCCCTTACTTAAAGGAGATCGAATGACCGACCAACGCTTATCTCAAAAGAACTGGCGAACTGACGCCCAAGGGGATTCACCACCGTACCCCCGACAACCCTGGTACTTTCCCTTTAAGTCCGAAGCGGCGTGCCGTGAGTGCGCTTCAACGGGCGACGTAGTAGCGTTACGGATCGTTAACGCCCACGACGCAGGGTTAAAGGGGTAAACGATGACGATTTTCAAACACGAGGCGACCCAACAAGTTATTGACGTTTCGGAGGTAAAACCTAACGTCTTTGACGTACTCGGAACCCTAATGGAACGCAGCCTCCTCAACACCTGTGGTTGGGGGGAATGCGCCGACGACCCCGGATATCGAGGAATGCCAGAAGCCAGCGCCGACGAAATGGAGAATCCCAGCGCTGGCCTGAACCTAAGACCCTAAACGAATCCAAGGACTAATCAATCATGACAACTTTTAGCTCATCCGCCAAACCTTTACCTTTCTACGCCGATGGAGAACCTCCCTTGGAGGAACTTGTGGACAAGTTTGGCTCAAGACTCGAAGCCTTAGCCCCCCACGATAAACTCATCCTCCTAGCTTCGATCGCTACTAACCTCGCGTTTCACGATACTGACGAAACGGGAGAGGAGTGGAGCCTCAATGACACGTACAACGAACTACCCTCCGCCCCCATCGCTAACGAACTACTCCACACGTTAGCCTCAATCGACAACCTTCAACGGGATAGCCTCTTGGGGTTATGCGAAGCGCTCGTGGCTCAAATCCGCTACTCCAAGGAGGTACGTTAAATGTCCAGAGTTAACGTCCCAGCCTCTACGCTACACCGTGCGATCGCCGCAATCGCAGAGTACCTCGAAGACGAGTTTTCGGCTGAACTATTTTCGTTCATGGATGGGGGTACCACCTTAGACCTTTGCTCCGAAGCGTTAAACCAGTGCCGTCAAGACCCTCACTGGCAGGCGTTAGCCAAAAACTACGAAGCGTTAGGAGGTTCCATCTCGTGCCCCGACGATAACGAGTGGGAGGTAGCGTAGATGCTCGAATACGATTACCGCGTTTCAGAGGACTCTGACGAACTTTACCCCCCGTACTCTGGACATGAGTTTTTAGCCACCCACAACGCCATTGACGAACACGAATACGCCTTAGCATTTGGTCAGTTCCTAGCACTAGGACTCGACGCCGATATCGCAAATATCTTGGCGTTTGGGGAGAACCGTTTCGACTTAATCAGCGACGACTTGGACAACCTCCTAAGGCAACAGGCGTTTGAAGTTTACGATCGCCTATGCGAAATGGGTTATTGGTGCATTGAAAGCGAATAACGCTACCTTCGCCCCTGGCGTTGCTGGGGGCATCGAAAGGACTTTTAACGATGACCACTCGTCCCAACAAATACCAAAAGCAAGCCACCCTTGGAATCGTAGGTTTACTATTTGTCGCCTCCCCGTTTTTCCTTAAACTTCCTTTTCAGTTCGCTTCGTTTTCCGCATCAACTCAACTCGAAAACGAAACGGCTTTAAGTATTGCTCAAGTAGCGCAAAGTGAGGAGCTTGAACGTACCCGAATCGCTCAACGAAAGGAGACGGCGGACAAACTCAAAGAAACAGGCGTATTGCCTTCTGGGGACAAACTAAAAATCCGCGACTACTACGATAACTCGAAGTGGAATCCCAAACCCAACGTAACAGGTTTCTTAGCAGACGAAATCATTTACGTTTACGATTCGGCAGGCGCATGTATCGGCAAAATTCAAAACCGTAAGTGGCTTTGGAAACACTTTTACGCCAACGTCTGCGTTAACGCTCCAGTACAGTAACGAGAGGACTCTCAACACATGGATTCAAAAGTTAGCCCTAATCCAAAGTCAACCACAAATCAAGGCGAAGAAACGCCCGAATACCAACACAAATCGTGGAGTGACGGTGCAGAAATCTTAGCCCGTTGGGTTGTGGATTTAATCGCTATTCCCGTATCGTTTATCGCCGCGTTTCTGTTTCAGTTCCTCGACCGCACAGGGTCAGGACGAAAGGTTTTAGGCGCATTGGGTTTTTGGATTGGAACCTTACTGAGTACCGATGGGATATGGCAAACGTTCTTCCAAGGCGTTCCCTTGTTCCCTTGGCTTGAGGCGAATTGGATAGGCTGGACGGGGTGGTTAATTCTTCCGTTAAACCCCCTATTTTGGATTTCCTTAGCTATTAGCGCCCTAATCCAAACCCAAGAGGCGAAAACGTTAAGAGGTAAACCCCCGTCAGAGGCGAAAAAGGAGTTTGAAGACGCCAAACAGTACACGTTACCTGAGAAGCCCAAAAACACCATTGACTTAACACGAGCGCTATGGGGTCAATACAAACGCGCCGGGATGAGAGAACGTAATTCAGGTGGACTAATGGCGTTGTTTTTCTGGGGGTTTGATATCGTCACAACGTTTGTTAGCCGATGGCCTTTCAAGTATACGAATCCCGCTATGATCCTCGCGTGTTTTGTGTATAACGTAGGGACTATGGTAGCTGGCGAAATGGGCTACCACATCTGGAAGCACTCGAAAGAATAACCCGAATTAGGGGTTCTAAACGCTAATTTTTTACCCCTGCCGTATCACTACGCAGGGGTTTTAAAAGGAGAAGTTATGAACGCAGAAGGCAACATTTTAATCCCAACGTTAACGACATCCGAAACTCAACGCTTACGCAGTGATTACCCCTCAATTGAGCACCTGGAAGCAGGTAACGTAGCGGCTTGGTTAGTCGAGAGGCAGGAACAGTTACTTGTGAGGGCTAAGGACGAACGCACGGGTATGAATCTCGCCAAACTTTTAACGTTAGCGGGAGGCGCTGTGGGAACCATCTGTTACGCCACTTCACCCCTTGCTCCCATCGGGGCGTTGATTGCAGGTGTGGGGTATGTGTGGGCGGTGGCTCAAGACCTTAACGATTCTCATCAGTTTGCCCCCGTACCTTTCGTTAGGGGTAATTTCGTTGAGTTCCTTTCAGCGATGGGGGACTCAAACGCGAGAGAGGAATGGTTTGGGAACTCTAACGAACTGGTGGACTTAATGTTTCACCTTGACCCCTTTGAGCGCTACGAGTTGTGCATGTTGAAGGAACACGCCCACGTATTGAGCGAGTACCTTACGCAAGTAGAGTCAGGAAAAAGATTTTATGCGTACCGTTGGCTCTATGACTGGTTCGTTAATCTCAAAGGGACTTTCCCCAGCCGTGAACAGTTAACGTCACACCTTACGCACGTAACCCCAGACCCGCGTATAGATTCCCGTATCGTCGAAGCTATTCGTGAAGCACAAACCCCACAACGCTCTTGTCTAGGAATACCGCCAACGCCCGTTGCTGAACTTCCCCAAACCCCGATTGCTACGTTACCTCAAACGAGAACCGTTAACTTTAACGAAGAGCGGGAAACGGAGACTCTCGCCGGAGAAACGCCAGCGGTGGAAGTTAAAGCTCAAAACATCACTGTTAATTTTTTTGACTTTACGCGGCTACGCACCGAACCTGATAAGTTTGCTCACCTTCGCCTCATTGGGGGCACGGGGGTAGGAAAGACCACGTTCGTTGACTGGCTACTAGATACTTTAGGCGGCGATCGCTTTGTTATTACTCCCAAGAAGAAGTCCTGGAACTGGGTCGGGTTAAAAGTTTACGGATTATGGTTTGATTACGCAACGATTCGCGCCAAACTGCGATGGATTCACGCCGAGATGTATCGACGTTATCCCCTAATGGCAGCGGGTCAGACGTTTGAAATTACCAATTTTGTAGTAGACGAATGGAGACTGATTAACACTAACGTCAAGGCGATTAAGGAACGCGATCCAGAGACGAAACAAACTATTGAAATCGCTCCTTCTGCTAAGGCAATGATGAAGGATATCATCACTGTCGCCCGTGAATCGGCGTTAAGACTTATTGCGTTAGCGCAAGGTGAAAATGTAGCGTCATGGGGGTTTGAAGGCGAGTCGGATTTGGAGGAATGTTTTACCGATATTAGGTTAGGAGAGTTTGCCATTAATTATGCTAAATCACTCCGGAATCAGTGCCGCAAGGATAGTGACGATTACGAGTACTGGACAGCCGTTTTAAGCGAACTAGAACGGCAAAACCAACAACGCACTCGTGAAGGTAAATCGATTCCTTGTTGCATGGTGGGGAAGTTTCCAGCACAAATGCCAGACTTAACAGATTGGAAGCGTAACGTAAGCGATAGTGATTATGACGAAACTTTTTCAACCAAACTAATAGAAACTAACCCTTCCACTCCTCCTTCCGAGGAAGCCACCCAAGCGGTGCGGAAGGCTCCCCCTGAGGATGCGGAAGAAGGCTGGAAGGCTGATGGAATCTTGATGGAAACCTTTTTAGCCCGAATCGAGTCAGCCTCTTCGGAAGCTTCCTCCTCTGCTTCCATACCCCTGTTCGACGGCTTAGAGCGAGACGGGAAGCTTCTCATGCTCCGGCTGTTATTGGTGAAAAATTTGGGCAAAGAAAAGACAATTCTACTGGCATGGGGATTGAAATCTGGCGGCAGAAGCCATGACAAATACAAATTAGCTTCCCAATTGCTAGACGCGATGATTGGAGAATTATCAGAGCTTGGCTTTAAGGAAGAAAACAACTGGGGAGTAGCCAAAGAATCAGAATCCTGAGCCATTGAGAATTTTATCCGGTTCCCAAGTTTTTCTAAAACTTAACCATGTATTTTTTGTATCCTTTTCGAGGAAATCTAAAACCATGTTGAATGTTGTCCACTCAATAGACAAAAATTTGATTGAACAAAAAGCTTATCAGCAAGCATTATCGGATTTTGGTTTTGAGGAATTATTGGAGAAAATTACCAATTATTCGGATGCTGATTTTGATGCAGAACAGATGAATTTAGAGCCGGAAGAGGTAGAAACTTTAACAACAATCCTCATCCAGCATTGGAGCAATAGCCTCAACGGAAAACTGCTAGGTGGATTTTTAAATGCTATTCGTCATGGGAATTCTGAGATATTGTCAGATTCCATGAGCCAAGAAATTCAATTACCCGATTCAGGGTTGCCAAATAATTTTCCCGATGTAGAAATGCCTCATTACTCGGAAGGAAAAACGGTTCGGTGGTTCTCCGCGATCGAAAACTCAGATTGGGGAATTATTCTTGGACGATTCTATGCTTATGCTCCGCATCGTTGCTGCTGGGCTTGGAAATACGTTGTCCTGTTGGATAAAAATTCACCCAGTGAGGAGTGGTGTGTTGCGGATGTCGCTTGGGAAAATGACCTAGTGGAGGTGAATAATGGTAAATAATCGTCCTCTAACTCTAAGCGAACGAGAGTTAGAACTGATCGAGTTATATGGCTACTGCTCCCTAGGAATGAGTCCGCAGAAATTTCGTACCAAATGGCCAGTGACATACGAACAGATTGCCTTTATTTGTGAGCGCTCCACTAAGACTGTCAGCTTATGGTTTGCGAGAGGAGACAAGTATCGCCGTCCTGCCAAAGACGATTTGCGTCACCTGGCGATAATGGATTTCATGTTGGAACATTTTGACGAGATTCCACTTGAACTTAGAAACTTACTGTGTCCACTCAAGCGAGACTGATAAGGTAAAGTTGCCAAAAAGTAAATCTCCAGCCTGAATTTACGCTAGCCAATCTTTTTTTATTGTGAGAGCAGTCAGTTTTGTCTTTAAAAATCTCTAGTTAGCTGTTAAGTTATTGAGATTTTATTGAGCTTCACTCACTTAACTCCTTGAGGGTTACTCTCTAACGCAAGCCTCTTAGGCTGTTTGTACATCGCACACCCCAAAAACAAAGCCCTTGGTGTTGGTTCCAGGGGCTTTGTTTTTGTTCCAGTTGGAGGAATTGGTGGATATAAAGGCTGGCTGAGGATTTGTTGCGGAGACGGCGGGAAAGGCGATCGCCAAAATGACCCGAAGACTTGCCTATTTTCCCTCAGTGATTGCATCCGGTTAGTTTTTGTAAACTGCCCCCTTCTCGGATAACTATCGCTTGCGTTCGCACTACACTTTGTTGTAACCAGAGATTTGTTCAACTCAGGACAGAGATCTTGTAAGGGATTTTTCAGGAGATCACGGTTAGTACAAAATTGCACTAACCGTCAGGAGTGCCCTGAGTCGAGCGGATGCGATCATCTCAACTACGGAAAGCACACCTCCCTAGTTAATCAAGAAGGCGTGATTTGTTATCCAATAGCTTGGTTTCAGGCGGAGTTGCGATTGAGGGATGTTCTTTGACATCAGGGAATTGCTCTGTTGCCTCAAATATATTTGTGTCTGGCTGGTCTTCTTGGTTGTTGTCGTCTTCGTCCTCGATTAGATAGTACACAGCTCCTAAAGCAACCACTACTGCTAGCACTGGGGCATACTGGGGAAAGGTAATAAAAATCGCGATGATTTCCAGGATTGTTTTGATTGCCTCTAGGGTTTCCATGATTGACTTCCTTGTGAATTCGACAATTTCATCTTCTAAAGAGGCTGTCTGAGCAGGTGTCAGATCTATGTCTGATGTTTCTTCCTACAAAAGCCCGACAAAAATCCGACACGAGGAGAGTGACTGTCAGAAAATGAGTTATGCCGCGCTCGCTTAGGGTTGCCTCACACTACATTGAAAAAGTGAAATCAGCCCTTCCGCGCAATCGCTTTGGACGGCAGCAAGACTTGGCTGAACGCTTGGGAATATCCAGAGATACCCTCAACAGATTTCTCAATGGAAAACCTGTTAAATACCTGAATTTTTTGGAAATTTGCGAGAAACTAGGGCTGAACCTGGAAGAAATTGCCGATTTTGGGACTCAAGAGAGCGAGAGTTCAGAGCCATCTGCTGGGGTTAATTCTCTCCAAGAGCGACTGTTTGGTTATGCAGGACTCTCTGACACTCAGTTCACTTCTGATGAGGTGGAGGTGGAATCTTTACCAGTCCAAACATCTCCTTTTCTTTTTGAGCAAATTCTCCAGATTGACTTTAGAGAGCAGTCTCGGCTATTCAAACAAGTTATTCAATCACATCGAACCGCAGGGTTTCTGATTCACGGTGAGCCTTGCTGTGGACAGCAATTTTTGGTTAATCGGCTATTGCGATTAAAGCAGGGGTGGCAGAATCAGTCTCCAATCAAAATTGATGTGAGCTATAGCGGCGTGGGAAGGAGTATTCCTAACTTATGGCGAGAACTCACGCCTTGGTTTAGTCTGCCGAGAGATGCTAGACCAAGCGAGATTATGGATCGGGTTTGCGATCGCTGGCAGACTCAGGATGTCATTTTTATTTTTTACACGGTGGACTATATGCTGCCTGGAATGCTTTCGGCATGGCTTCAGGAGTTCTGGGAACCGCTTATGGCAAGGGCAACAGAAAATATGCCCAAATGCGAAACGCATCTGTTGATGTTTCTGGTTGATAATTGCGGCAGCGTTTGTCAATCAAATGTCAGGTTAGCAGAACAATGCGAACATTCGGAGTATCCCCGCCTACCCCTGCGCTTGCCGCCAGCTAGTCCGTTTCCACTGGATGCACTCGATGAGTGGATAGACAATCTGAGTATATCGAGTCAAGTTCAGATACCTGCTGGGTTGACTTCCCGAATCCTGTTAGAAAGGTCAAGTAACGGTGTTCCCCAATATGTCTATGAAGAAATTTGCAGGCATTGCGGTCTTAGTTGGGAAGGAGGATTGGCAAAATGGTTAATTTAGCAACCCCACTTGCTGCCAGTGGCAAGCAGTTCTACACTGGCAAGCCAATCTCGCAGAAAGAGTGTGAAAAGGACGGACTTGCTCCTTATTTGCCATCGAAAGAACTGGTTAATGCAGTCAACCTAGCTATCTTTTTGGAGAAACGCCCTTTGTTGCTTAAGGGTGAGCCTGGATGCGGTAAAACGCGGTTAGCTCAAGCTGTCGCTCATGAGCTAGGTTTGCCTTATGAGCCTTGGTATATCAAATCTACAACACGGGCAAAAGACGGTCTTTACTCCTATGATGCCGTTCGTCGCCTACACGATGCTCAACTGACTCGGACGGGTAAACAGAGCAAATCTCAAGTTGATAATTTAGACAATTACATCAAAATGGGTGCGTTGGGGCGTGCTTTTAAAAATGAACAGCGCACGGTGGTGCTAATTGATGAAATTGATAAGGCTGATATTGATTTTCCTAACGATTTGTTGCGGGAGCTTGACGAACAGAGATTTACGATTGATGAAACGGGAGAGGAAGTAAAGGCGAAATACCCACCAATCGTGTTTGTTACTAGCAATGATGAGAAAGATTTACCGGATGCTTTTCTGCGTCGTTGTCTGTTTCATTACATTGAATTTCCCTCGTATAAACAGTTAATTGATATTGTTAATGCTCACTTTCCGGCATCGCCAACCGATTTGTTTGAGGCAGCAGTGGAGCGATTTGCAGAATTGCGATCGCAAATGGAAAAAAACAAATCAGGCAAGAAACCCAGTACCAGTGAGTTACTCGATTGGTTTGCGGTGCTGCGGCAATTTCCTCAAGATGAGGTGTTAAAGCAACTTCAGGGAGAACTCCCCTTCCCAGAGGTATTGCTGAAAAAATGGGAAGATCATCTGCGGTATCTTAAAGCATGAAGCCTGAGGAACTGCCACTGCTAGAGAATTTTAACAGCTTGCGTCAGCGGCATGGTTTGCCGTTGGGGGTTGATGAGTATCTGGCGGTGGTGCGAGCGCTCCAAGCTGGCTTTGGGGTGGAGAGTCGTCAGGAATTAGAACAGTTGTGCTGTACGTTGTGGGCCAAGTCTAATGATGAGAGTCGCCTGATTCGACGGCTGTTCGAGCAGATGTGGAAGCAAATAGATGCAACACCGAGTCATTTTCTGCAAGGTAGCTACCGCCGTGAGACGGCAATTCATCCAATCACAGATGTTGATGTAATTATTAGCACCAAAAGTGACCACTCCTCAGAATCCACTTCTTCCTCTGAACTAGAGGAACCCCCAAGTCTGACGTTGGAGATGGATGAACCCGTGCAGGTAGTTCAGGCGGTGCGGCACAGCCGTAGGGACAGCGAACTCAAACGCCCCCGCTATAGCCTCCGGAGTGAGTATTTCCCCGTTACCAAGCGACAGATGAAGCAAAGTTGGCGTTACTTACGTCGTCCGATGCGGGAAGGGGCGGCAAGGGAGTTAGATGTCGAGGCAACAGTGAAAAAGATGGGGCGTGAGGGCTTTTTGCTCGAACCTGTGCTGCTGCCACCCCGTACTAATCGGACTGATTTGGTGCTAATGATTGACCAGGAAGGCTCGATGGTGCCGTTTCACTCGCTGTCGCGGCAGTTAGTAGAAACGGCTGAACGGGGTGGACGGCTGAGACAAACCCGTGTTTTTTACTTTCACGATTACGCTGATGAGTACTTGTATCGTCATCCGACGCTGCTGAATGCCCAGCCGATTGATGAGGTGTTGGCGGAGATGGGAGAACGGGCAGTGGTGTTGATTGTCAGCGATGCGGGTGCAGCACGGGGGAATTTTGACTTGGAACGGGTGAAGTGGACTCAGGAATGGATTGAACGGTTGCAGCAGTCGGTGCGTTACACAGCTTGGCTGAACCCAATGCCAAATGAAAGTTGGCTGCATACGACGGCGGGGGAAATAGCCCGTTTTGTGCCGATGTTTGAGATGAGCCGTCAGGGGATGAATGAGGCGATTAATGTGTTGCGAGGTCGATATGTGTCTTGGGAGAAGATGTATTCATGGCTGATATGATAGCTCCCTCGAACCAAGAACGGACAATGCGAGCAGCTGTGGATAGGATTGTCGGGTTTGCCAAGCAATTTGATGAGGCACACCTGAATCTGGCTTGTCATGCAGCGTTTCCCCTGGTACTTACCCCTGATTTGCTCTACAAAATTTGGGCGCACTTTGCCCCACAAGCACCTTGGACTGCGGTGGCGCGGGTGCTGCTGTCGCGTCTGTGTCGGCAGGTGGGCTATGAGATGTATGAGATGGATATTGCGGTTCGTAATCTGTTGCTCAAAGAACTGAAGGAGCAGTTTGGGGGGGAGCGATTGGACGAACTGGCTGGGTTTTTGATGGATTATGTAGCACAGCAGCTTACTGGCGACGATTCGGATACACAGAATTTGCGAGAGGCTCAGGAATGGACAGCGCTATCGTACACCAGACCTGATGATGTGGCGTGGGAATTAGCAGAGAGGCTAAGGACAAGGGTCAAGCAGGAGGATATGGCAGAGGTGTTTCGCCTTGCGTCGTTAGTAGAAACTTTTGCAGAACCACTACTTGAGGCAGGATTTGAGCCTTTACTAATTTACAGTCGTGGCATGAGCAGTTGTGTTCGAGGTGATTTAGAAGGTGCAACCGTTCAATTTAGAAAGTTACAGGAACAAGAGAACCAAGTAGAAATTGCTGGAGTAAGTTTAGATATTCCTTCAGAACCTCGCAATGTTTTCAGTAAAAAGACTCTGAAAGAACAAACTTCCAGTGTTTACCGCCCACCAGGTAGGGAACCGCTAACAGAAGCGCAACAACAACTCTACAACTGGCTTGTGGAATATATTCGCATCTCACAACAGGCTCCTTCAATTAGACAAATGATGAGAGCTATGAACCTAAGAACTCCAGCGCCGATTCAGAGTCGCTTAGAACAGTTGCGAGCTAAGGGATATATCGACTGGACAGAGGGGAAAGCTCGCACGATTGAGATTCTGGGCGATTCCACTGGAGGAGTACCCATATTGGGGGTGGTCAGTAATGGTCTTGTTGAGTCTTTTACCAATGTAGCCGAATACCTAGATTTATCAAGCTTGTTCCATAAACCCGGTAATTTTGCACTGCGGGTAACTGGGGACAGCATGAAGGAATATCTGATTGCTGAGGGTGATGTAGTGATTATGCGGCCTGCCCCTGACCCCAATCAATTGAAGAATGCACTGATTGTGGCAGCACGATTAGAAGGACGGGGTACAACAATACGCCGTTTCTACCGCACGGATGATCGAGTTAAACTAGAACCTGCCAATTCTAAGTACACTCCTATTGAAGTTTCTATTAGCCAAGTACAGATACTAGGTGTCCTGGTAGGCGTTTGGCGAGAAAAGCACAATTAACCAGTGCTTACGATCTCCGACATTTTGCACAATTCGCGACAATCTACTACTGAATGCATTAGTAGAGTGCGGTGTCATCAGATGCAAATGTCGAGCAGGGGATATTTAGTGATATCAAATGAATTAAACTAAATTGCGAGCTTCTCCCTTCGTTTGAAAAATTGCCTTAAATTTTTTGACTTCCTTGCCCAGATACAGCAAATCGTTGTAGTAGCGCGGGGAAGGTTGCTGCTTTCCGGTGGCATCGATGAAGTGTATTCGTTTATGCACTTCACAAATAGCCGTTACCCGCCGCAACTGTTGCTTATACCAAGCAGCCCCAGTGCGGTTGAGTAGGAGTATCGCCGCTTCTATTTCTCCGTTCTCGTAGCAGGAGAGTGCCTTCTCTAGCCAATCTGGTGCCTTCCTGCCTTTGGGCTGCTCTTTCCCGTAGGGAGGATTGCACCATACCCGCCCAAACCAAGGTTGCTCCATGCCGTCCTCTAAGGCAGTATAGTAAGTTCCAGCCTTTATCCACTCTTGGGGCTTGGAGGCGCTAGCCGGGTCTAAGTCAATCCCACCTCTGACATCGAACTCCAAAAACTCGCTCAACGGCTGGTAAAACTAAACGGCGAAGCGTGGGAGGAGGGGGAACTTGTGGATATTCGGCTAGCTGAGGATTTGAAGCGGAGACGGCGGGAAAGGCGATCGCGTTGCGCTGCTGCGTTTGCGTAAGCATGGTGCGGAGCAGCAAAGCGCAGATTGCACTAACTGCTTAAACCTGTAGCTAAGGGTAATGCTAGGAACTTCGCCGATAAAATCAACCCCCTCAAGATTTTTTGGTGTGATCGCTTTCTCATGTGACCTAACAGGGATGTTCTGGGAACACTAACACTAGAACGTCTGTGCTAACGCTTGGTCGATGAAGGCGACATCGAGTCCGTAGTCATTACGGATTACATGCCAAGTTTGTCGGCGAGAGGCAGGTGCTAAGAGAATGAGTCCTCTTGTATCAGTTAGGTGCCGGAAGGAAATCAGTCCATTACTTGCATTATTACCAGCGCCGTGTAACATCAGTACCCAGAGGGGCTGGTCTATCCACCCGATAGCCTACGGGTATGTAGAGAAGACCGTCGCGTTCCCCAGAAAGGCCCAAGGGTTGCAGTCCTCCGGGTGCTGTTCCAGTTGGTTGGGTCGGACGCGCTAGCAAACGTCCTTGTGTGACTGCCTCTCTAAAAGGCTTCTCTCCTAAGCTCATCCATGTACTCCAATACATGGATGAGCGGTAGCAGCTTTTAGATAGATGGTTAAACAATCGCTGCCATCCCTTTACGAAGCGCAGGATGAGCCAGGTAACTTACTCCTTCTGGTGATGCACAATCCACTCCAGGAGGCAGCGAATAGGATTCAGATACAGGCATTACCTCAATATCGGCTCAAACATTATGAAACCGCTTTGGCTACAGTAGTATTTGTGGTGCGCGATTGCATAAGAACACCCGCTCTCGCCGATCGCATCCTCTCATCCTGTTAAAACGCGATCGCTCTTTAGCGCGATTTCTTCCTAATATGCAGACATTTAACTAAAAAAGATTAGTATGAGTGGACAAGCTGGTGCTAGGGGATATATTGTTCAGACTTTAATTGGCGTTCTAGATTCGTTAGAAGATCGAGAATGGCATTTTTTGAGCATCGAACCAAATATAGCTTCTGACAAGGTAGACGTAATCTGGTATTATCCTGAGCGCACCAAGGTAGTACAAGTTAAGCACTCCCAAAACCAAATCAATTGGGGAATGGTAAAAGCTTGGGCTGAGGAATTGGAAAAATCTATTGAGGCTCAAGAGTATGAACTGACCCTAATTGGTCCCTGTAATAAAGATGTAGCTAGTACAGGATTACACGGTAAAGTCTCGATACCAAAGCCTCATGTTCTTAATTTATTATCACTAATTGAACAAGCTGCTCATAAACTCGCTAAGTACCTTGAATCAAAGAATATCATAAAAACTACCTCGCAAGTAAGAGAGCTGTTAGTTAATGCTTTAACAACGGAGCTATCTATTTATTCAACGAAAGGTTCTAGAATATCGAGAGAAGATTTTGACAATTTATTAGTTGGATGGATTCAAATTATCTATCCAGACAGCACTAATGAAACCGATAGTGCGAGTTTACTAAAAGAATGGAATATTCCTTGGAGTGAGGTTTGTAGTGCCATACTGGAAAACCAAAACCAATGGCTAACAACCCATGCTCTAGCCTCTGGAAATCGGCGAGTTAAAGATATGTATGTTCCTTTGGGACTAGTGGAGCGCAAACAACCATCTAGACCAGAACGTAACATTTCTCCAGAGCAAGGGTCAGAGTTTTACCAGGAAAAAATCACGCCAATAGAGCATAAGGATTTTTTTGAGCAAGTCCTCAAACTGGGGATTAGTCCCAAAAGTAACGGCAGGTGCATTGCCATTATTGGTGAACCGGGTGCGGGAAAAACAACCCTGCTACAAAAGATTGCTTCAGAAGTTGATGGTATACCAATTTGGGTAGACTTGGCAGACCCAGATCTAAAGCAAGAAGAAAATCTAAAGGACTATTTAGTAAATAAATGGCTTGAAGAAGCACTGCCTTATATCCGAAAACATTTACTAGATGCAGTATCACCGCCGCTGGAAGTCACGCAGGAGGTAAAAGAGGCTTTCAAACAGGAATTTTATCAGGGTCGAGTTTGGCTGCTACTTGATGGTGCGGATGAAATAGCAGCAGAATTCGGCAATCCTTTAACGTGGGTTTCTCGGCAAATCAGAGGAGGTTGGATTTCTGAAGCACGATTAGTGCTGACTTGTCGCCAAAATGTTTGGGATGCAGACAGAAATGCTCTAGACGTTAATTTTGATGTCTATCGCAATCTGGATTTTAGTTATCCAGAACAGGTGGAGGAGTTTATTGATAAATGGTTGGCTAAGGAATCTGAACAGCAGTCACGGGGCAACCTGAAAGCTCAGTTGAATAAAGCAGAAGAACGGATTAAGAACTTAATCAAAAATCCTCTGCGGTTAATGCTGTTGTGCCGTACCTGGGAAGTAGGAGGTAAATTACCTGATACCAAAGCAGGGCTTTATCAACGCTTGGTGAAAGGACTCTACCAATTAAAGGACGATAATCCAGAATTCGAGATTTCCCTAGAGCAACAAGACGAACTGAATCGAAAATTAGGAGAGTTGGCACTACAATCCATTGACGGTAAACATTCTCGGTTTCGGCTACGGGAAAGCTTTATTAAGAATTTATTGGGTCATCCTGAACAAGAGAGTTCTCTGTTTTGGATAGCACGGAAATTGGGATGGCTAAATCAAGTAGGCTTACCAATGGTAGAGGAGAAAGACTCTGATGAAAAGGTCTATGCTTTCTTTCATCCCACGTTTCAGGAATATTTTGCAGCTTGTGCAATTCCAGATGGGGACTTTTTCCTACCTCGTAATCACATAGATAGACCAGTAGAAGATAAAGCTCATCCAGCACAATACAATCGCTACAAAATTTTTGAATTGCAGTGGAAAGAAGTTTTTTTACTGTGGATGGGGCAACCGAAGGAAAAAATATCAGATAAGAAAAAGGAATGTTTGCTAAAAGCGTTAATAAACTTTGATGATGGAACAGGACATGATTTTTTTATCTATAGAGCTTATTTTATAGCAGCCTCTGGAGTTGGAGAGTTTGGGAGGTCGGTAGAAGCTGAAAAAATTGCAATCAAATTGATTGATTGGTGCTTTTTTAAGGATGATGATATTGAATTCCCATATTGGTTGTCACAAGCAGCTAAAGAATCTCTTAAAGAGATAAAAAGGCAATTAGCGTTGGTGAAACTACTGGAACTACTGTGGTCTGTTGATAATGAGAAGATTAGAAAACAGATTGCTGATTATCTAGCCAAGATTGGCATTGGCAATCCTTTGGTGGCATTAAATTTAACTCTAATTATAATCAAAATACTAAATACTCATAAATTACTCAATTCTAAGAGGGGAGGGATTTTTTCGATCGCTGTGTGGGGACTGGCAGAAGTTGGTGTTGTTAGCCAGAATGCTATTGAGGTGCTGATTGATACATTGCACTATACCAACAAAATCGAAACATCTGTTGATAACTTTTATAAAACTCTAGCGTTTGATGATCCGAAAATTGAAAATCTAAATGATTTACGTTGGGTGCTTCAGGATATTCGTAAACCAGTTCTCGATTGTTTAGGGAAAATTGGTATCGGCAATCCAACTGCTATTAAGGGGCTGCAAGAAGTTATTGAAACTATACGAGATGACGAATCTCGTGCAATAAATGCCGAAATGTTGTGGAAAATACATCCTGGGGACTGCATAGCTATCGAGATTCTTAAAAAGCTTCTGTTCACTAGCAATTATGAATGGATTATTCAGAAAGCTAGCTGGATTTTAGAAGAAATTAGTGCTAGTGATTGTAGGGGTATTGAAACCTTAGTTGAAGTTTTAACTACTACTCGTAATGAAGAAACTCGTAAAATAGTATCTAGAAGTTTGGGTGAAGTTAAAAGTGGCAATCATAAAGTAATTGAAACTTTAATTGAAGTCTTTAAACTCACTCACAATGAGGAAACTCGCAGAATAAGCGTCGAGAGTTTAGGCAAAGTCGGTACTGACAATATAACGGCTATTAAGGCATTGCAAGAAATTCTGCACACTAATCAAGATGATTACATTCGCAGAGAAGCTGCTAAGAGCTTAGGAAAAATCGATCCTGGTAACACCACAGCTATTGCGGCGCTTACAGAACTGCTGCACATTGTTAAGGATCAGTGGCTCCTTTGCTCCACTGCTACCACTCTGTGGGAAATCAATCATGGCAACCGAAGTGCAATTAAGACACTCAGAGAACTGTGTGCTTCTAAAAATGAAAACCTCTGTTTGAGTGCTGCCGAGAGCTTAGGGAAAATCAACCCCAGGGATCTGATAGCCATAGAGACGCTGATAAGAATTGCGTGTATGGATTCAGATGTTGAGGAGATTGAAAGAGAAGCAGCTAAAATTTTGTACGCAATCGGCACTAACAATAAAACAGTCATCGAAACACTGATTCAATTCCTGCGTACCGAGAAAAATGAGTTGGACTGTGTGCGAGTTGCAAAAATCTTAGGAAAAATCGATACTGGCAATCAAACTGCTATTGACAAGCTAATCAAAATTATAGGCACCACTCAAAAAGAGGGCATATGTTGGGATGCCGCAGAATATTTAGGAGAAATTAGCCCCGATCACCCAATTGCTATCGAAGCATTGATAAAACTACTGTATAACCATCAGTGGGGGTGGTTTCAAGACCAGTTTATCGTGAATAGCCTTAGGAAACTTGGTATTGGTAATCAAAATGCTATCGAGACACTGATTCAAATTCTACTTACCAGTCAGAACCATCAGCTCCGTTCCAAGGCTGCGGAAGGGTTGAAGAAAATCCGACAGGAAGAATTTTTAGTTAAGGTAGTTAAAAGCTTAAAAAGCAACGTTCAAGATGAAGTCTATGAAAAGGACTTTCATCTTTATCAGAAATGTAAGGCAGTTATTTTGTACTGCTCGCAAAATTTACCCTACCAGAAGTTTTATCAAGCGTGGTACAGCAACAAAGATTCTACCCTTTCTGGTGAAGCTCAAAAACTCGATTTTAACCAACTGCAACCCACTGACTATACTTATCCTTTAGCAATCAATATACTATCCTTAAAAGAAGAGACAGAACAAGCAGCGATAGCGCAAAAAGTCTGCACCAAAATCTACAAGCATCAGGCTGTCAAAATTTCAGGGAAACCACCCACAGTCAAGAGTGATGCTGAACTCCAACAACACCTCTTCGAGATTCAAGAAAAGTTGCAGCGCAAAAACCTAGCTTTGGTTTTGTACATCAAAGACGCTAACGGTTTTCACGAGCCAACAGAAGAAGCGATCGCATTCTGTCAAAAACTTGCCGATCCAGACTTAGGGATTTACATTGCTTGGATTACCAACCAGTCTCTTGAGCAACCCTTGAAGCCTATTCAACCTGACTCACCAAAGCTGATGAGCAAGATTCAAAGCTGGATTGATGAAATTGTATAGAATTATATTGAGTCTATTCTCTGGCAAATTTAACATAAACGAATTTAGATAGAGCTGATATTATCAGAGCAATTATGCCTGATGAAACTCTCCTCCCCCATAAAGCAGCGCAATTCATTAAGCACAAACTTGCACATCTCGAATGTTTAGCATGGCAGCCAGTCGTGAGAGAAGGGGATGGAGACTTGAAAGCCTCTAAATTCGCAGGTAAACCTTGGTTAAGTGCTGGTGAATCCTATCCGACTTGCCCAAATTGCGAAAACCCAATGGAGTTTATTCTCCAACTTAATTTAGAGAAACTTCCTGAAGCTGTTAATGAGAGATTTGGTAAGGGGCTTTTTCAGTTATTCTATTGCTTTCAAGATGATTGCGATGTTGACTACGAAGGATGGGCAGCATTTTCTCCGATACAAATCGCCAGAGTTATTCAGCCTGAAGGAGAACCTGCCGAGTTTGAAGTTCCTGTAATCGAAGGTGAATGTCTTTCCAAACAAATTGAAGGTCTGTTGCCTGCCAAATTAATTGTTGGATGGGAGGAGATACAAGATTATCCAGATTGGAGAGATGTAGAAAGTTATGGAGTTACCCTGACTGACGGTGAACACCAACAATTAGTCACGCTTCTACCTAGCGCTATCTTCCGCACATATTGGGATTGGTGTAGTGCTGTAAATGCTTTCATGAAGGAAGCGGGGTTACACGCTCCGTTTAGAGATAAACTTGCAGGCTATCCTCATTGGCAGCAGGGAACTGAAGATTGCCCTAACTGCCATATCTGCGGTGCAAGGATGAACCAACTGATTGCTCAGCTTGAATCGAATGACAATATTCCTATACATTGGGGCGATGTTGGCTCAGGCTATATCGTGCAGTGTCCAAAGCATCACGAGCAAGTAGCTTTTTTCTGGCAGTGTGGTTGAGCTTTTATGTCGAGCAAGAGTTACTGAGAACCTCCCAAAGTTTAGTCCATATCAACTAGAACGGGATGTCTAAATCGTCTTCACCATCATCTACCGATAACTGTGATGGCGGTACTGGAGATAATGCCTCGTGAGGAATCACTTCCATCCAATACCGATGCTTATCGTGAGTCACCTGGACAAACCAGGCTTCATTAAGAAAGAAACAGACGTTTAACTCGTCCAACACCAAGCCCGCCCGGAGGTACTGGATCGTCAGAGGTGCATACCGCCAACATGAAGGAGCTTAAGGTGCGCTTGAGAGAGCAATATAGTCCACTCGTCCTTCTCAACAGTGAGCGCGAGTTTTGCCTAACGCTTCCCGTGGTGCTTTCCGGAGAGCACATCGGAATACAGCTCACATTCGCTTTAGCAACGTTTTTTTACTTCTCAATGAAACATAACGGGGGTCTCGTTGCTCGATTGCTTGGAGCAGAAGTTGGCTCAATGGGTGAGCGATAAAGTTTGTCTAACAGCACCTTTACCCTCTTATATGGAAGCGATTGCTTCCCCACTCCCAGTGCTGCCCTAAGCCGTTCTCGCAACGCTCTTGCTTCAATCAAGCCTGTCTAATGAATTCCGTGTCCCCTTAACAAAGAGGACGGATAACCACAAAATGAATAGGCGTGTTATCTGTTGAAGGTGACACGCCTTGGCTTTGTGAAAAAGATTTCACTCTATATCTATGTCTATGTTACCAACGAATAATTTTGGGGAAGGGAACCCTTCAGTGGAGACGTGCGTAAAAGCGAATTATCGCACCTCGGATTCATCCTGTTTCACCCCTTTCCTTATGGGCGATTCCTCCCTGAATCAAACCAATACCAGTTGGCTCTCTCAAGCCGTCGAACCTGACTTAATCCAGCAGTTGCTTAATGACAAGAGATCAGTCAATACCCGCCGCGCCTATGCACGCGACCTAAAAGATTTCTTCTTGACCATTGCCAATTCAGAACCGACACCGGAGTTGGTTAGCCAGTTCCTGAGACTTGATAGATTTAACGCGATCGCTCTCGTGGTGAAGTACAAAGCAAGCTTGATTGAACGCAAACTATCAGAAGCAAGCGTAAACCGAAGATTGGCGGCTCTCAAGAGCTTGGTTAAGTTTGCCAGACGCCTTGGGAAGTGTGACTTTACCCTGGAAGACGTTGAAGGCGAAAGAGTCAAAAGCTATCGCGATACGACGGGCGTCGATCCACAGACCATCAAGAAGATACTGGCAGTCCCCGACAGGGCTACACTCAAGGGGAAGCGAGACTATAGTTTATTGCTACTGCTTTGGAGTAATGGCTTGCGGCGTTCAGAAGCGTCACAGGCGACGATTAAAGACTTTGACCCCCATGACCAACGCCTGTGGATTCTGGGAAAAGGTCGAGGGAGTCAGAAGGAGTCTATTGACTTAAACAGACCAACGACGGAAGCCTTGCTCGACTGGCTGAGACACAGAAAAGAGTTGGATGCATCCGCACCATTGTTTATCAGTCTAAGTCAATGGCAGCATGGGCACGCGCTGACTGGGAAAAGCATCTATGAGGTTGTTCGCCAGTGTGCCGAAGCGGCTGGCATTACTAAACGAATCTCCCCACACCGAATCAGGCATAGTGCGATCACTGCCCTGCTGGATGCGAACAACGGGAATACACGCCAAGCTCAAAGTTTCTCGCGCCACAGCTCTGCTGATATCCTGCGAAAATATGACGACAATAGACAGCGCCTTCAAGGGCAAGCTACTGATTTGTTGGGAGATTTACTTTGAACCTAAATTACTTATTCAAGGGTTTGACTACACTGCAATGCCGTAGCTTCATAGGCACACTTGTTCTCCCCAAGGGGGATTATTCCCTTCTGGATCGAAATCTATGCATTTAAAGCTTTCGATTGTGCCGCCCGACATTATCCCAAATGTAATAGACCAATCAGTTTCCCGTCTGCCAAACGTGACAGCTCCAACAGAGCCACAAGATTTTATAATTTCGGAGGCGATAGTTTTTTGAAACACTGGCGATGACATCACCGAGTCAGCCGCATTGGGAGCATCCCAATTGTGCAAAAATAAAGGTATCGCTTTTATTCGCGAAGTTGTCTCGCGAATAAAGGGGGATGATTCAATTTTGTGGTTTTTCTTCCTCCTGCTCGGCTCCAGAAGTAATATCCAGCAAGCAATCATCTAGGGAACGGATGATCTTCTGTATCTCATCGATAACAGAACGCCTAAAAACAGACATGACAGCATCTATATGGTCAGTAGTACCACCTTTCCCCAGATGCTTGTATTTACTCAACTCTTCGGAGGTCGCGCATGGGAAGTATGGAGTCGGCACTTGTAATTTGTAGTACCAATATTTCTTATTATTTTGCCGAACTTGATAACGCGCTACCCAAGCGCCTCCTGGAGCCAGCTCACCCTGTTTTAATATTTGTCTTTGTTGTTTTTCTAACGCTGCTATCGCCTTTTTAATACGGTCAAATCGAGCGAATTTATCTTGCTCAATATCCTTTGAAGCCCTTCGAGCCATAAAAACCAACTCCAATTATTCGCGATTATAACTCGCGAAGTAAAGCCGAGCGCTTCTTTTCACACTATTTTTTGACGTTTAAGCACTTGGAGCAAGTTGTCGATTGAGATAAGCGCAGCGCAATTGCAGCATTTGCGGTAAATTTTGGGACTTCCATTGAGCGCCGACTATTTGTAGTCGCTTGTCTATTTGCTTGACGGCAGACTCGACGGCTCCAGAACCAATCGAACTTAGTTGCTCGGCTTGGAAGTACATATAATTAACCAAGCGATGCCTATGTTTACGTAGATAACTTATAAAGTTTGTCACGCCCAAATACTTAGTTTTCTGGAGTTTGCCAATCGCTTCTTCTCCGACTCCTTGCCACAAATCGGCTTCGATTTGTTCTAAAAACTTTTTTGATGCCTGAATTTTTTTGTTTAATATTTGGTGGAGATAGCTCTACTTTCTGAACTTGGCGATGATGAGTACTGTGACCTACTTCTATCCCCGTCAAGACTTTAAGATCATTCTCGGCATCTTGAAATGACTCATTTGCTGCAAGTAATAAGCAGCACTTTTCCAGAAGAGGACTTAATCGCCGATACGGCTCAATTCCTAAGCGTGACGCTTGTTTTTGGGTTATTTTTATTCTTCCAACACAACTTCTTATCGTTCGGATGCGTCCCGATTCTGTTCCTGTCTTTTCTCCGATAAAAAAAAGGTGATTTTGGGACTGACATGTTCTAGAACTTGGTCGCGCACCGCTGTTTCAATACCCTCCAAGGTCTCAATTTTATCAGGTGGAGTATTTTTATAGAGAATTTTGGCTATCGCCTTAATATGGTCAGCTAAAAGTTTTTTGTCTTCCGGCGTCATTGTCATCAAGATGCTCCCTAACTACAATCATTGTCCCCATTATTACAACATCCACATAATCCCGACTTTATTCGCGATGATAACTCGCGAATAAAGTTCCCTTTCTCTTGTCTTCTTGCAAAATTGGGATGCTCCCGCCGCATTACCATCAACAATGATTGTGACGAACAGAGGACGGCCTTTGGGGTGGTTGGGATAAAATTCGCTGTGATCTGCGATATCAGTTGTTACACTAACATCCCTCGCCTTTTCGATGCGACTCCTGCCATCGGCAATAGCTGTTTCACAGGATTTTCTCGTCTGTTTGCTTTTTGCCTGTGTTGGCAGGGCAAAGGCAGACAGACCTAAAGAGCCTGCGGCAATAAAAACAATGGTGCTAGCAAAAAACTTCTGCATTCTTGTGGGATGGCGTTACGCTTCTTTCCCAGTTTGACCAAACTACAAGCGAGGAATTTTACGATCGCAGACTCTTTACATTCCGAGAGACAATCGCGCCGATCTTCAAAGGGCAGCTTCCAAGCTATTATCCAATGCGTTAGAAGAGTAACAGCGCTACTAGACGAAGTAGTTTTCTCGCGGAGCGATCGCCATGACTCAAACACCTGTTAAGAACCTGACTTTCGAGGAATATCTTGCCTACGATGACGACACGGACAACCGCTACGAGTTGGTCAATGGAGTATTAACGATGGTTCCACTACCAACCGCTGACCACTCCGATGTCATTGATTTATTATCTGATGCGTTCAGGGCAGAAATCCATTGGCTTGTACACCCCTGGATCGTCAAGCGCGATGTAGGGGTGTACACGCGCACAAATCCGGTTACAGGGAAAGACCAGTCTCGCACTCCGGATGTCTCAGTAATGACGAAAGCACAATGGCAAGAGCTGAAGGTCGATAAAAAATCGTCGGCTGTGCTGAGAACCCCGCCTCTCCTGGCTGTTGAAATAGTCAGCCCCGGTTCCAAGAAAACAGACTATGGCAGCAAGGAGGCGGAGTATAGAGCTATAAGAATTCCTGAGTATTGGATCGTAGACCTCCGTAATCCCAAGGTTTCAGTTCTACTGCTGGTGGATAGCCACTACAAGAAAACTGAGTTCAGAGGTGGGGAACGGATTATTTCTCAGACCTTCCCTGAGTTAACCCTGACAGCACAGCAGATTTTGTCAGCTTGAAGCAAATCTTGATACTCGGTGCCCCAGTATAAACACATCAGAACAACTGCCCCTGAACAGCTACTTCCCCAGCTTCTTCATTCCCTACTATAAGCGTGCAGATAGGTAATCCACCGCCTGTAGAACAGTAGCAATGTTGCTGGGGAAGTAGCAAGCTGATACTGTTGACGAATGTAGAACAGCCACACTTGCGTCACCAGTATCGTTGGCTACTCACACCCCAACTTCTAGGGTGGAGTTAACCAGTGGCTGACCCTGCGACAACAATCCGCGTTTAGTGTCGTACTCAATGGGTGAGTGACTCCCCCAAGTCGAAGCTGTATGCACACTGAACAGTGAAGGTGTCTGTGTTGGCACCAAAGCCACAGGTATTTTTTCTCCTGAAGCGGTTGCCACTAGGCTGTGTGTCGGATTGAAGCTACTGGGTGTTTCTTGGGTGAAGCCTTTGTTCCCGACTTTTTGGGAGGGAGGAGAAGAGGAAGGCTTTGGCTCTTTGGGTTGAGACTTTTTTGGATTAGTTGTGGCTTTAATCGTCTTAGCTTTTGGAGGGCGGCACTGTTCGCAGTACAACGGTCTAGAGCCGAAAGTTTCCCGCACTGTGGGCGCAGAGCATTGTTTGCAGATGAACTTGAAGATGCGGGCGTGAATGAGTCTCGAATGAGCTTGTACAGTGTACTCTCGAACAAAAACGTACTTACTAGCCATTGCATGAACACACAATTCGATGATGTAAAAACAGCCAGCCACTATTAATGAGTGGGTTTTTACTAGGCTAGAAGAAGATAGCCTTTGATTAAATACCAAGCGACGGAGAATGCTCCTACCCAATGAGCCAACATTTCCAACTCCAACCCCCTCCCGACAACTTACGCACGCCCTTGGTAAAGCTAAAAGACCACTACGTGCAGCAGATAGAGGAGTATTTACAAAAGCTGTCATTAGCTAAGGATAAGTTGGCCCATGTCGAAGCCCTGTTGGAAGGATGGTCAAGCGTTGAAGAACTACCACACCAAAACCCACGTTCTCAATTCCCGACAGCATCTAGCACGGCTATCCCAGAAAACGTGGAGAGTGAAGTCGGTGATGTCCGAGACTTCGAGAGTTCCCTCATGGGAGGCAAGGGTAATGCCAGTGGTGCCGTCAAAGAGAATGCGGTTCCTCCTCATCAGGAGAATGGCGCATCCTCCCGCACTGCAATAGAAGAACCGTTTTTTCCAACATTGTTAGAGCGCTTCATTGATACTCTCGATACCTCCACCCGTACCCTGCTGAGTTTCTGTGTTGACTCAAGGGGAATTGAACTAACTGACACCATTGGTGGTGGTAAGACTTTATCCTTGGAGTGTCCCAACGACGCCGTGTTTCGCCGTCTCAAGTCGAAGTTACCGCGTTTGGTTTTCAAGTGGAATCAGTTCGTTAGTTCAAACAGCATTGTTGTGATTTCAATGGCTAAAAATCCTTTCGACCATAAGGGGTTGTCTTGGTCAAAAGAAGATTTAGCTCAACTTTCATCAAAGGTGGATAAGGTAGTTGAAGTCAATGGGGTGGCTTATACCCAACTGACAAACAATGACCGCTCCTGGTTGGCCATTGTCCCCCAATCGGTACTGACACCCAAAGAAAGTGATGAAAAACAGTTTTTGATGCCACCTCAACCACCAACCACTACCAACACACTCGTCAATGGTGAGCGCAACTTAATTAGTTCAATAGATGGGGTGCAACATGTCGAAATGCTTCCCCCTTATCAGGGGATGGAGCGAATGGAGGCACTCTCGCTCCTGTTAACAGAACACTCCGGCACGGTGTTACACCTTGGCTTTATTGTGCATTCTCTTTACGGGGAATTAGAACCCTCACTGTTCAAAGTTATCAAGACCCGCGTGACGAGTAGCTTGACGCAGGGGGTAGAGCAGAATTTGTGGGCGAGAGTAACTGACGAACCTGGTTGTTATACTCTTGATTTGAAGTTGATAGAACCAGAGTAATCCCCACCAGCGTCTCGGTCGGGTTCTGGTGGGAGAGTCACAACGCAAGAGAAAAAGTTCAAGAATTAATCTTTCTTCCCTGATGCTGCCAGCGTACCGGGGGCAGTCGGTTAAAGCCGCAGTGGCTTCAATCATAGAATGTCATCCAGGAAAAATCTATTCCATAGATGACTTCATCGCCTTCGTGTTTGGCTCGGTTCCACAGAGCCAAAAGATTCGAGTCAGGGCGGCTGTAAGCAGAGGGCTTTTCGAGGGGAAGCAGGAAGGGCGCTTTGAAAGGGTACCGGGATCAAAGGGCTGCTACACGCTTATCTATAGTTTACTGGGGGCGCAATCCAAGGGACGCCACCCCTAGATGAGCTGTGGAGTCGCGCCGCCATCTTGGTTAGAATTCCCAGCTATTTTTATTTAAACATTGCCATGTCATCTATCCGAGGCTAGGTTAGTCTGAGAACTCTAGCCAGTACTGAGGCGTTCTGTCCTTTGTTTTGTGCAACTGCCTGAAAATGAATAATTTGTTTGATGCCTTCATTTCCTATGGACGAGCAGATAGTAAAGCTTTTGCTACAAAACTTTATGCTCGACTGCTAGAACGAGGGTTGAAAGTCTGGTTTGACCAAAATGATATTCCTCTGGGCGTAGACTTTCAGAACCAAATTGATGATGGCATTGAGAAGGCACATAACTTTCTATTTATCATTGCACCTCATTCCATTAATTCGTCCTATTGTGGCAAAGAAATTGAACTAGCCCTGAAGCGCCATAAACGCATCATTCCCCTTTTGCATGTCGAGCAAATTAGTTGGGAAACTTGGCAGCAGAGATTTCCTAAAGGGACGCCCCAAGAGTGGGAAGATTACAAGGCCAAGGGGTTACATTCGAGCTTTTCCAATATGCACCCGGCACTTGGAAAGATTAATTGGGTGTATTTTCGAGAAGGAATAGATGATGATGAGACATCTTTTACAGGCTTGATTAATTTGCTCCGTTCCCATGCTGATTATGTTCAACAGCATACCCGATTTTTAACCAAAGCATTGGAGTGGGAGAGGCATCAAAAACAAACTAACTACCTATTAGTCGGGGAAGAGAAGCAACAGGCCGAATCTTGGTTGAAGATACGGTTTAAACATGAGCAACCGCCTTGCACTCCCACAGATTTGCACTGCGAATACATTACCGAAAGTATCAAGAATGCTAACAACTTGATGACTCAGGTCTTCCTCTCCTATGCCGATGAGGAGAGGGTGACGATGGAGAAGATTCGCAACAGTTTGAGGCGAGAAAGCATTACGGTTTGGACAAATAAAACTGATATTCAAACGGGTGAAGCGTTCGAGGAAGCGATTAACCGAGGGATTGAACAAGCGGATAATATGGTCTATCTGCTTTCTCCTGACTCGATAAACTCCACATATTGTCAGCAAGAATTAGACTTGGCTATGTCACTGCACAAGCGAATTATTCCTGTGCTGGTGCGCTCAACTGACTTGATGCAGGTGCCGAGTGCGCTGCGTTCTTTGCAGTATATCGACCTCACTGACAATGTGTTGGAAGATGATTACTTGCTCGATGAAAGTCAATTGTTGAAGATTTTTCATGAAGATGCGGCTTACTACAACGAGCATAAAATTCTGTTGACTAAAGCGCTCAAGTGGAAGCGGCAGCACTCCAATCCCAGCATTCTGCTGCGAGGGTATAACTTGCGTAGTGCCCAGTCTTGGTTGAAAGTATCGCAAAAAAGAACACAGCATCCACCCACATCATTGCAGGAAGAATTTATTGCTGAAAGTCTGCGACAACCGCCTGCCAGTTCGCTGGATGTGTTTGTTTCCTATTCCCGTGGTGACGCAGATTTTGTCAGAAAGCTCAACGATACCCTACAAATTCAGGGCAAGACGACTTGGTTTGACCAGGAAAGCATTGCATCGGGGAGTGACTTTCAGCAGGAGATTTATCGGGGAATTAAAGCGTGTGACAACTTTTTATTTATTCTCTCACCGCAATCGGTAAATTCGCCCTTCTGTGCGGATGAAGTGGAGTATGCGGCTTCGTTGAATAAGCGCTTTGTGACGGTGCTGCATCGGGAGGTAAATCCCAGCGACTTGCATCCGGAATTAGCCAAAGTACAGTGGATTGATTTTAATCACAATGAGCGAGATTTTAATACGAATTTCAACCAGTTGATGAGAACTCTCGATACGGACAGAGAACATGTCCACAGTCATAGCAAATGGTTGCAGAGGGCGCTCGAATGGCAGGAGAAAGGGAAGAACGCTGATTTGCTATTGCGGGGGAGTGAGTTGGCGGTGGCTGAGGCTTGGTTGAAAGATACTCAAGCGCAAAAGAAACAACCCGCCGCAACGGATTTGCAGAAAGCGTATATTGCCCAAAGTGGTGGGAACAAGCGCAAAAACCGTTTGTTATTGACGGGGGCAGTAGTCTCGGTGATGGGGGTAGTGACGACAGCCGCGATTGTCTCCACAATGCTCTGGCTCCAAGCCAAAACGCAAACCCAAATTGCTAAAACGCAAACCCAAATTGCTAAAACGCAAACCCAAATTGCGACACTACGTGAAAATGCCGCCCGCGTGCAGAATTTGCCATCTGTTGAAGGGCTAGTTTTGGCAATCAAGGCAACGGGTGAGAGTCAATCCTCATCACCAGAGGTTCGTGAGCAGAGTTTTTCCCAAGTGCAGTCTAGTTTAAATGATGCGATCGAGGATGCCAGAGAACGCAATGTACTTAAAGGGCATGAGGATTCGGTCACCTCAGTCGCCATTAGCCCAGATGGCAAAACTATTATCAGTGGCAGTAATGACAAGACGATACGCCTGTGGGACACTTCGGGCAAGCCCATCGGTTCACCCTTAAAAGGGCATGAGGATTCGGTCACCTCAGTCGCCATTAGCCCAGATGGCAAAACTATTATCAGTGGCAGTAATGACAAGACGATACGCCTGTGGGACACTTCTGGCAAGCCCATCAGTCTACCCTTAAAAGGGCATGAGGATTCGGTCACCTCAGTCGCCATTAGCCCAGATGGCAAAACTATTATCAGTGGCAGTAATGACAAGACGATACGCCTGTGGGACACTTC